>DBRE01000049.1:0-1572 GCA_002305535.1 Syntrophomonas sp. UBA1376 | reverse complement strand
GTGGTGGATCAGGATAGGCTGGGTATTTGCTGCGGTGTTTGTCGCGGTACATTCTGGTATCGGCCAAATTCACCAGTTCTTCAGCTGTGGTAGCTTCCTCAGGATAAAGTGCCGCTCCGATGGACACGTGGTCGAAATAACCTAACTCAACTATGCTTTTGGAGAGCCGGTCTACCACAGAACGGCACCTCTCATAACCCATATCAGGCAATATTATGGCAAATTCATCCCCACCATACCGGGCAACCAAATCACTATCGCGCACATTTTCTTTAATAGTATCTGCGATTTCTTTTAACACCCGGTCACCTTCCAGATGGCCGTGGTCATCGTTCAGTCGCTTAAAATCATCCAAATCTATCATAATAATACTGAAGGCCTTGATTTGACTGCCAGGCTCCATCATGCCGCGCAGTTGATCCCAAAAGTACCGATAAGAATATAGACCGGTCAAACCGTCATGAATGGCATATGCTGTTATTATTCGTAGATCGTTATAGACTAAAATGTTAATAAATGCTGTACCTAGCAATATAGCTGCCATAAGGTGAACGAATAAAGGCCAGTCAGGTGTACCAGTCACCGCTAGAAGAAAAAGATTAACCATGGTTACCAATGTGACCGCCAATAATTGAAGCGATAGGGGGGCTACTGCGTGAACCAGTAGTGGTAGATAGAGGGTAAGAATGTAGGGAGAATGCAAACCGCCAGAATAATAACAGGCTATGAAAATGAGTATCTCGTCAAATGCAAGTTCGATATAACGCTTGTTGGATAGCCATTCGGAAAAGGATCTATTCTTAGCAACAAAGTAAACAATAACAAAAGACAACAGCCAAGCCGTAATTAGCAACAATAAGAACTCTCGACTAGTAGCCCGATCCAAAAGAAAATAGAAGACTAGAACCACGCTGACTACTAGCAGTCGAAGAATTGCTAAAGTGAAGCGTTGGGATTGATTGCGTTTACCGCTAATACCATAGCTCAGGTGAAATTGTTGGTAGGATACGTAATTTTTCATCCTTATTTTTCCACTGCCTTCCAATGGTTATATTTTATACTAGCCAGGGGAAACAAACAATCCTAATTTGTAGAAAAATCCTATATTTTCTAGGACTTATTGACGAAAAAGAAATAGACTACCGGATAAATCAATCATTTTCATGAGCATTTATTAGGTTGGCTGGAAAAACAGTTCCGGTGGAAAATTTTTTATTTAGGTGGTCTATGACCGTATCAATAGTTTGTCCAGAGTTGCTAAAAAGAGAAGGTTGCTCGATCTCTCCGCCCTGTAGGCGGCTAGCTGTTATGCCGACTAGACGCAAGGGTTTTTCGAGCAGACCAGATTGTTCATATAGCTCCCAGGCTGTCTCGAAAATAGTACGATGGTCATCTACCGCTGTGGGACAGGTTTTACTGCGGCTTGAGGTGTGAAAATCCGGTGTGCGCAGCTTAACAGTTATGGTCTGGCACTTGCGTTCCGCAATACGGAGCCGATAAGCTACTTTTTGGGACAGTTCTAGCAACACTTGCTCAATGACTTCCTGGTTGCTGATGTTATTTCTAAAGGTT
>DBRE01000126.1:13003-13668 GCA_002305535.1 Syntrophomonas sp. UBA1376 | reverse complement strand
CCATCCACGAATTCACAGACCGGTTTGATATTAATCAACTTGCCCAGAAAAGCGGCGGCTCCACCTATCCGACCACCAGCATGCATATAGGTAAGTTCATTGACTGAGAAGAGAGATACGGTACGGGGTAAATACTGATTTATCTGCTCGACCAAGGCCTCGGCAGCTAGTTCGCCCTGCTCAATCAGCTCGGCAATTTTTATTTCTAAGGCAGCCTGACCGCAGGCACAAGTGTTTGAGGATAGGATATGTATATTGACCCCGGGATGAGACTGCATAAACTCTCGAGCTGCCACAGTAGCAGACTGAACACTGGCGGATAGCGGTTCAGCAATAGTAGTCACTATATAATCACGATAACCCTGTTCATATTTTTCCTTAAAAGCCTGATTCCATTCTGATGTTCCCGGTACGGCAGTTTTGGGAACTTGATCAGGTCGGCTGTGCATACGCTCATAGAACTCCTCACTGCTAATGGAGATGTTTTCACGATACTGCTGCTCCCCAAATAGAATATGGAAGGCTACCTCTCCTATATGGTACCTCTCTATCAAATCTCTGGGAATACTCCCGGCTGAGTCAACAATCTGTGCTATTTTTCGTTGCACATTATCAGCCTCCTTTTTGATAACAAATCCAAATCACCAGTTTGACTCTCTATACCC
>DBRE01000126.1:0-12956 GCA_002305535.1 Syntrophomonas sp. UBA1376 | reverse complement strand
AATCCTACTTGATGGTACAATGTTGACTATCAGATATATGTTACAGTCGCTGTATCATTGGATTATTCATTAATATGAGGTAGGGAGGATGGCAACTATTGAACAATCGTCTCGTTACTAGAATTGTTTTTTCTTTAGTGATTATTATTATTTTTATTTTTGCGATTTTTTATTGGACTAATATGTCCGTACAAAAGGAACTTGGCCAGAAGTTTGAGCAGCAATACGCTAGTGGGATTCTGCAGCAAACGGAATTAGCCCTGGATTTAGCTTACGGACAATCTGAAGCTCTGGTACAAGCTCTGGAACATAATTCCGAAATGATAGAGGCTTTTGCTGATGGTGATCGGGAACGGCTAGGAACCTTGTTGGCACCTCTATTCGAGAGCTGGGTAGATGAATATGATATCGCCCAATTACAATTCATTTCCCCTGACCTCCATTCCTTTTACCGGGCTCACCAACCAGATAAATACGGTGACGACCTCAGTTTTCGCAAAGGACTGTCCCAGGTTATTGAGACTCAAAAACCTTTGACTGTTGTTGAATCGGGCGTGGCCGGATTTGGTCTGAGATGTATCATGCCTTTGTTTGATGGGGAGCGTTTCCTAGGCGCATGTGAAGTGGGCCTTTCCCTTGATAAAGTGGTGGAGAGAGCATTAGGCAATCAAACTGAAGGAAGCTACTCTTTGTATAGTCTGAATGGAGTCGAATCCCAAAAACTGTGGGGTGACGATGCTAACACTAGCTTGACCTCGTCAGATTTGGATAAGCTCCGCAACGAGCAAGGGTTCTACCGAACCAGTTCCGACAAAAACTACCTGCTGGCCTTACTCCCCATCAAGGATGCAGACAATCAAATCATTGCCTATGTTCAGGGCGAATTACCACGTAGTGCGATTTTGCAGGCAGAACATTCGGCGCAATCTCGGACATTAATTACGATGGTTTTAGCATTATTGATCCTATGCGGTTCAATCTATGTTCTGCTAAATAGATCCCTGCGGAACCTAAAACCTTTACAAGAGACTATGTACACGGTCAGCAATGGCGATCTTACCACCACGGTAACTCTGGCCTCCCGTCAAGATGAGATTAGTGAAGTAATCAGTGACTTTGCTCAATTACTGGATAAGATCAAGGGGGTCTTCAGAGAATTATTCACAAGCACCTCTAATCTCAGCAGTAATGCCACCCTTATGGAGGATGTGACCAATTCATCAGTTGCCAAACTCAACCAGTCTATTGATGAGCTGCGGGAGATCGGTGAACGCATGGATGAAGTGGGAAAAAACCTGCAACAAGCAGACACGGGTGTAGGTGAGATCGCTGCTGCTTCGCAGATGGTAGCCGAACAAACCCAGAACATGCAGGAATCATACATCACTTTAACGGAAGTAGCCCGTAGCGGCCAAGAGAATCTTAGTCAAGTAGTAGTGTCCATTGAAAAGCTTAAAACTAGCAGCCTTGGTACAATAGAAAGTGCCCGTGAGCTGGAAAGCATTTCCCGGGATATTGGCGCTATATCCGATACCATCATGGCGGTGTCTGATCAAACTAACCTGCTGGCCTTAAATGCGGCTATCGAGTCAGCTCGCGCCGGTGAACATGGTCGTGGTTTTTCCGTGGTTGCCGAAGAGGTACGCAAGCTAGCCGAAGAGACAGCTCAATATGCCCGGCAGATAAGTGAGCTGATCAGCAATGTGCAAAGTCACATTACTGGCTTTGTCGCTCAAATAGAATCGATGGCCGTAATTATTGATGATGGAAATCAAATAACTACCGGAGTTGTGCAAAAGCTTGAAGAGATTGTTGAACATGTTGTTAACGTGGAGAGATCAGTTTATGATATATCCGCTGCAATGGAGGAACAAAGTGCATCTTCGCAGGAAATTTCTGCAGTGGTAACTTCGGTCACTGATGTATCGAGTAATGTGTTGCTGACTCTGGGGAAAGCCATTAGCCAGATCCATGAACAGGTCAGTGGTTTCACCGAATTAACTCGTATTGCTTCGGAAACAAATGGGATATCCGATTCTCTGCGGGCTATACTTCAACAGTATCGCTTACCAGATGAAGTTATTCTCAACCAGGTTAAAGCTGATCATCTCAGCTTTGTACGCAAGTATGAGTTTATTGTAGACCAAAAGCTTTATTTTGATCCTGATCAGGTTGTTGACCACCTTCACTGTCGGCTTGGAAAGTGGCTCGCCCAGGTAACCGATGTAAATACCAAGCAATTATTCGAAAAAGTAGCCGCCCAACCCCATGAGGAGATTCATCGTTTAGCCCGGGAGGCAGTAATCCTTAATAATCAAGAACGGCAAATGGAAGCATCACAAATCATTGCTAAAATGCATGAAAAGTCCCAAGAGATAGTGGCTGCTATTGACCAATTGATTGAATATACCCAACAACATAACATTAACTAGGATTCTCACTACATGACAGCAAAAGAATCATAGGGGGCAAATGTAAGCCCCCTATTTTTTCTTTGTCACGGGCGTTAGCCTGTTAGCCCCTCTTCAGCCTGCCTTTTTAATCACTTAGCCCAAATGGCATAAAGGGATCGCAGTTACCATATTAATGTAGAAAACCCGACGAGGGGGGACAGCTTCATGCCCAGAATCTTTGGTTTCTATGAAATGCAGCCCCGGGCAAAAGTTACTCTGATCGGCATCCTGGCGCTAGTGATCCTTGCCAGCAGTGTCATGTATGTGCAGGCTTATCATCGCTTAAAACCAGTTTACCAGGTCAAAACTGACCGCAAGGTGGTAGCCCTGACCTTTGACATAAGTTGGGGCAATCAAACACCCATGCCAGTCATAGAGATACTCAAGGAAAATAAGATCAAAGCCACCATCTTTTTGTCAGGTCCATGGGTCAAACAAAACCCTGATGTGGTCAAGCGTATCAAAGAAGACGGACATGAAATAGGTAGCCACGGCTATCGTCACATCAATTTAAGCAATCTTAGCAAAACAGAAATAAAAGATGAGATAAATAAAGCTCACCAGAATATTAAAGAAGTAGCCGGTGTTGAACCTAGCCTGATTCGTACTCCCAATGGGGACTACAGTGATCAGGTCATTGAAGCTATCCATGAAAGTAATTATGAAGCTATTCAATGGAGTGTGGATTCCTTGGATTGGATGAATCCTGGAGTGGACACTATTGTAGAGCGAGTAAGCAAACGTGTGCACCCGGGCGCTATCATACTCATGCATGCCAGTGACAGCTGCAAACAGACTACTGATGCCCTGCCACGGGTCATAGATAACCTGCACAAGCAGGGTTATGAAATTGTTACGGTTTCCGAGTTGCTGAAAATGGGGGAAAAGGAAAACTAATCTTGACAGAAAACAAAGGAAGCCATTTAAGGTCTGGCTTAAATGGCTTCCTTTATTCTTGCTCACGTTCCTGGTAATCATCCACATGTTCCAGGCCGATATCCCGCAGGATCTCGTCGATCAGACTTTTATCCACTTGCTATATCCCTCCTTCCCTACATCAACTGCCCCTTAAACAGACTCCAGGTAATATAAAATCAGAGGCACCTTTTTAGCCTTAAAGTTAATTATCTTTATTTTCTGACTATTTGTCAACTGTTTTCTATTTCATCTTGCGCGGCCGCCGTTTCGAGCAGTTCCACGCTGGAGGTTAAGCCGCGCGGAACTTTTTCGACTTCCGCCAGGATGTCTATATCAGCACTACCCGCGGCGCCTAATTCCTTAAAGCGGCGTGCTGCTACCAAAACGCGGCCTTCATAAGAGCCCACCGCTCTATTATATGATTCAATGGCTTTTTCCAGACTTTTGCGCATCTCCTGAAAGTGATCGCTCATAACCCGTAAACGATCGTAGAGAGTCTTACCCAGTTCGCTTATCATCTCGGCATTTTCAGCTATCACTTCCTCCCTCCAACCATAGGCTACTGTCCGCAAGAGCGCAATCAAAGTGGTAGGCGTAGCCAGAATTACCCGCTGTTCAGCGCCATATTCGATTAGCGAAGGATCCTGCTCCAGAGCAGCACTGAAAAAAGCTTCCCCGGGAATAAATAACACTGCAAATTCAGGTGCCCGCTTGAATTGGCTCCAGTAGTTCTTGCTGGCTAATTGCGTGATATGAGTACGTATCTGCCGGGCATGATTTACCAAATGGGCCTTACGCTGCTCTTCATCTTCAGTTTCCAAGGCTTCCAAATAAGCTTGTAAGGGTGTTTTAGAATCCACCACTACCAGCTTTTCATTGGGCAAGTGTATGATCATATCAGGACGCAGGCGCCCTTCCTCAGTAGTAACAGACTCCTGCTCGGTAAAATCGCAGTGTTCTAACATTCCTGCTATTTCTACTACTCGTTTCAGTTGGATCTCTCCCCAGCGTCCTCTGACATTGGGAGCACGTAATGCCTTCACCAGGTTGGAAGTCTCTGACTGCAGCTGATTCTGAGTCGAGGCCAGTGTTTTTAGCTGCTCAGTGAGGCCTCCATAAGCTGTATTTCGGTCTTTTTCTATAGACTTGATCTGTTCATCTACCTTTTGCAGTGACTGGCGTAAAGGTTCTACCAGCTGAGCTATGGCCTTCTGCCGCATTTCCAGATCTCCCTGGGCACTTTGTTGATATTTTTCCAGAGTAGTGCGAGCCAAATCCAAAAACGATCGATTGTTGTGCTGCAAGGCTTCTGCTGACAAAGCCTTAAAAACATCTGACAGTTGGACTTGAGCATCATTCAATAACACCATTTTTTCTTGCATAGACTTTTGTTCTGCTGCCAGGCGGGTTTCCAGCTCGGCAATTTGAGTTTGCAAAGTAGTATTATGCTCCGTCAATTTGTAACCATTTTCGATGGAACGGCTGAGTTCTGCCTGCAAAACGGGGATCTGTTGGTTCCTTTCTTCGGCAATAGCTCGCCGTTGCTGTTCCTGTTCCAACTGGCCGCGCAGCTGGGTGATCTCCTGTAGGTTTTGAGCGTTAAGCTGCTTTTCTTCCTCCAGATCTGCTTCTTTATTCTGTAACCGATCCTCCAGGATAGCTTTTTCAGCTAGCCATTGGGCTTTATCCAGCCGCCCTTTAACGGCTACAACAACCAAAAGGACAATTATGAGTACGGTTGCAACCGCATATATTGCTATCGATTCCATCTATAGAAACCTCCCAGGTATTTCATTAGTCTCCTGCTCAGTAAATTCTCGCTATGGACCCGATTGTCCTTCACCTAAGGGGAAGATCTCCCAACAAGTGAGAAAGTTTAACTAAAATGCATGAACTAACGCAATTTTTGGACTCTTTAAGCTTTTGCCCACCTCTAACTGTCTGAATCCCATTGTTAAGGGATTATAATTTGATTTTATTGGCTCCATAAAGGAATTCATTGCCATATTGTCTTGAATTGTATTGTGAATGGGATTACAATCACAATTAAGAAGGCGAGCGTGACACAAAGCAAAAGGAGATGAGGCCACCCATTATGTTCCGCGCGATCAGATGACGCGTAACTGTCACACATATTGACTCCCCGGAAGAAGAATACTAACTAGACTGGAAAGACAATCTTCCGGTCAAAGAACACTGAATCACTAACTGTATCACTTAATGAACTCTTATTTACGGAAAGGTGGGGATGTATATGTTAAGCAGAGATGGAGTTATAGCACGATTTATACTGGCATTTGCTTTCTTCTTCTTGTCAGGCACGGAAATACTGACTGGAAACCTGGCTACTTTGAGCGGAGTTATGGGAACAGTAGAGCTGGCCACAGCACTATTAAGGTACTCACCATTACAAGAATTGATCGATTACGTAAAAGAACATCCTAGCAATATTATTCATAGCAAAGGTTATCATGCAGCTCTCAAGTAAAGGTAACTCCAAATCCCCGAAATAGGCCTGTCCGTCCACAGGCCTATTTCATTTTCTGGTTTTGATCCATTCTCCTTCTACTAAATAGTAAGTTTCAAACTGGTTTGCCGGCAATTTAACATTATCCCACTCATCATGTAGCTCGTAATATAATTCCCCTGATTCAGGTCTATAAATTCGATATACCTTGGTCACAGGTTTCCCGTTCAATTCTTGTCCTAAGTAGAATAATTCTCCACTAGTTCCAGTAAAACTGGCCGGGAAGTTCAACCAGACTTCTCCCGTCTGGTTTTTGAAATCTTCAAAAATCTGCTCACGGCTGATTACCGGGAGCAATTCCTCCTGCTTCTGATCATTATGGTTAATAACCACCAGGATGATGATCACTATAGCTAGTAAATATATAATTGGCCTTCGCTGCATGGTCTACACCTCATTTCATATCCGACGCCACTGTCCATCGTCGAACTCAGTTATCAAACCCTGTCTTTCTAAACGCTGCAAGTGTTTTAAGAGCATCATGCGGCTCCAAAATTGTGTATATTCCGTGCGAGTGGGGTAAGTGCTTACAAATGGCTGATCCGCTATATCCTGAAAGTCACGGGGGACTTTCAAATACTGCAAAATATTATGCTCTTTTTGCAAACCAATATCAATGTATTCCCGTAGCAACTGGGCAATATTGTCTTCTCCACGGACAAACGGGCGCCGGTGCGATGTGGTCAGAACGGCTGGATCCATAAGTTCAAGCCTCCTTACCGATTTTTCAAACTGATCGAAGCTCGAATAATTCCCCCCATACCAGGGACCATAGGGCGACAGATCGATATCACCAGAAAATAGTATGTTGCTGGTTTCCAGCCAAAATGAGCAGTGTCCATGGGAATGTCCCGGAGTGTGCAGCGCTATTATATGTTCATGCCCTGTATCCCAACTTTGACCGTCATCGATCAATCCTCCTAATGGAACCGGAATAAATCCAGGTGAAACAGGTATATCCTCAGGCATCTTCGTAGTCTGACCAAATCTTCGGTGACGTGGTTGGCCCATTAATTTTTCCCAGTGCTGATACCCATTATAGGAGGCATAAACAGCCGCATCCTCATAACCAGGTGCTTCTTCTCGAGACGCCCATATTTGAGCATTAGGAAAAAAACTTACCCCATTAATATGGTCAAAATGATTATGACTCAATAATAGTATATCGACCGATTCCCTTATGTCACGGTAAGCTCTGCCACCCGACCCAGCATCAATCAATATGGAGGGATCTCCTTTAATAAAAACTGAGTTGCAATATGGAAAAACTGACTTACCTTCCGGGCGAATCAGTTGAACATGTTTATTAAGCTCGATGATCAATTGACTCCACTTCCTCTATTTTACTGGCCGAGCCAATATGGCCAGAATACAAAGCAAATAAAAGGCCCGGGATATTAAGCCCGGGCCAGTGGGTGGATCTTATTCCAGTTTGTCTAGCATTTCCATAACCATATCGAAAAAGTAGGTAATATCTTCTCTTTCAGTGATGCCCGCCTTAAAACCTATCTCTGGAAAGCGACCGCTGCTGCTGATCTTAACGTTAACAGTGTATTGGGCACGATCCATTTCTTGCTCGAAACGCTCCAGGTCAAGGTCATCCCAGTCTTCTTCCAGACCGATCTCATCATCAGCGCTGTCTGCACCTTCCATTAGGCTTTCATCATCATAATAGATTTCTTGGTTATCTATTATCTGCGATACGATCCACATAACGTCAGTGGTACTCATATCCAGTTCTCCGCTGAGTTGCACGATTTCATTGGCTACCGGTGTTATTTTGAGTAGGTCGGATAAGTTCACCGGCTCTCCCTTGCTCCATCTTTTCTTCATAACGATCACCTCCACATCTGCTTACCATAACACAAGCGTTGCCACCAAGCTTAATCTGTTTCTGGTATAAGTAAAACCCTAGGTTAATTCCACAGTTAATTGTACTCCCTCTAATCTGATTATATGTGAAGCAACTGAGAAAATACAATGGGATTGCACCTGTCAGGGTTGGTCTTTGGCTATGAAAGTTCTTCCATGCCTTAGGTAAGGCCGCTGGAGACCAACTGGAATGCAATTATAGCATGAACCAAATAGCCCTGCAATGGTGCCCACAACTTGTATAAAGGGTCTTTGACCCCCTCCCCTTACCCCCCATTTCAGGATATACTATATTTAGATGGGAATAAGGAAGATAGCACGAAACCATAAGAGGTATAGTCTATGAAAGATACTACTCGTGAAACAGTAACAATTGATGAAAACCACCGCATCCGCAGTGTTCGTCTCAGTCCCTGGAGCCAGGCACTCAAAACAGTGGTAGCTAAAGCGCCACTAAACTGGCGTCTGTTAGTAAAATTTGCGCTAGCTGGTGCTCTAGTCGGTGCGTTATTAGCATGGGTCTTATAGCTTATCTGTTCTAAGATTGCATGTTCATTCGCTCTCGGTTTTCACGCCTTACCCTTTCCACTTCCGGCTTTACTAATTTACGCAGTGCCATGCGATTTTCTTTCAGGAATTCCTCTAGCTCAGCTGTTCTTAATCGGGTATCATGGCGCCCAATTCTGATGCTGAGACAGTCTTCCCTTTGCAGATAGAAAATGAAATCGGCCTTGACTGGCTCACCTTCAACTTCAAAAACCGCATCACCGTTCGCCTTATTGCGATCAGTCAGACGAAAATTTTCGATCCCCAAAAACTTCATGTTATCACCCTCCTTGTTATCCCCTCTACACTTACTATTCTACCATTTCACTTACTACAGGAATTTTCAGTCAACTCTGATCGGGTAATAGAAAAGACCAGGTCGTTGAGAAAAAACCTGGCCCCGTCTCACCTTATATGATTCAATAAAATATTAAAACAACCAACACCAGTTTTCTAGTAATTTTCCGTTATCTATGCCAATAGACCAGCTATTGGAAATCCTACGGCCATTTTAGCTTCGCATATTGTTTCACACAAGTCAAGCCCTATGACGAGAAAAGCCATTTTTTTAAGAGTTTATTAAAAATTTCCCTTTCGAACAAAATCTGTCCTTAAGGGGGTGCTTTACAAGATTTTTTACCGTTTTCTTTTTTCCCGCTTCCCCACTAGTATAGTTCTATAACTCATTCAATAATTCCCCCCGCTGAGACCTGGTACCTTATTCATAAAACGGCCATCAGGTCTTGTTTATAAGGATCGTCTGCGATTCTTGGAAAGGAGGTAGTATTTGACGAGGTTACCATCAGTCATCAACGTCTATTAAAGACCACTTTAACCAATCTCTCCGGGGGAGAGGCAAAGAGGATGGAATTATAGTGGAAGGAAGTGATCTAACTTAATGATAGTTAGACTCCAAACAAAGGTTAACCAGATACTATTCAGTACTCTTTTCAGTTTAGCACTTATACTTGGCATACCAAGCACAGCCTGGGCCAGTGAAGCAAATCTAATCATCCCTACTCTGAACCAGTCGCAGAATAATATGCTTATCATTGGTATAATGGTATGCATACTGGGAATGCTGTTTGGTCTGTATCAGTTCATCAAAGTCAAAAAGCTTCCCGCTCATGAGTCCATGCTGGATGTAGCAAATACTATTTACGAAACCTGTAAAACTTACTTGATTCAGCAAGGTAAATTCCTGTTGATACTGTTTGCCTTTATCGGCGTGTGTATTGCCTTTTATTTTGGGTTTTTGGAAAAAACTCCTGTTAGTGGAGTGCTATTAATACTGGGCTGGACTGTTATAGGTATACTTGGCTCGTACAGTGTCGCCTGGTACGGAATACGCATGAATACTCTGGCGAACAGCCGCACCGCTTTTGCGGGCCTGGAAAAGAAACCTCTTAAGGTATTGAATATAGCTTTGGACGCTGGTATGAGCATCGGTGTCTTGTTGGTATGCGTAGAACTGATCATGATGCTGATCATTCTGCTGTTCGTGCCCCGCGAATTAGCCGGAGCTAGCTTCATAGGATTTGCCATTGGTGAATCTCTGGGAGCCAGTGCTCTGCGTATCGCGGGAGGAATTTTCACTAAAATAGCCGATATCGGTTCTGACTTAATGAAGATCGTCTTTGGCATCAAAGAGGACGACCCCCGCAATCCCGGTGTTATTGCTGACTGTACCGGAGACAATGCTGGCGACAGTGTAGGCCCTACTGCAGACGGTTTCGAAACCTATGGCGTTACCGGTGTAGCTCTGGTTACATTCATTGTTTTGGCCGTGGGGGATGTTACCTTACAAATGGCTCTGCTGGCTTGGATATTTGTAATGCGCGTTTTAATGGTCATCACCTCCATCGGTGCCTTTTACATCAACGGCGCCGTCAGCAAAGCCAGATTCGACGGAAAAGAAGACCTGGATTTTGAACAGCCCTTGACCAGTTTAGTTTGGATAACCTCCCTGCTGTCCATTGCGGTGACTTTTGCCGTCAGCTATTATATCCTCGGCCCCGGCTCTGGTATTACTAATGAGTTAACCAGTCTATGGGCTATACTGGCTACTATTATCAGCATAGGAACCTTGGGAGCCGCTTTGATTCCTGAGTTTACCAAAATCTTCACCAGTCCAAAATCCAGCCATGTGGCTGAAGTGGTTAAAGCCTCTCGCGAAGGTGGCCCCTCACTAAATATTCTCTCTGGACTGGTAGCTGGTAATTTTAGTGCCTTCTGGATCGGTATGCTGTTCGTTGTCTTGATGTTCTCGGCTTACTACGCCAGTGGCTTCGGTCTAATAGACATTATGATGTATCCTTCAATTTTCGCCTTTGGCCTGGTGGCCTTTGGAATGCTAGGTATGGGACCGGTAACTATTGCGGTTGATAGCTATGGCCCGGTTACAGATAATGCTCAGTCCATTTATGAACTGTCATTGATCGAGGAAATACCCAGCATTGACAAGAAGATTGAAAAGGAATTTGGCTTCAAACCTGATTTTGATAAGGCCAAGTACTACCTGGAAGCTAATGATGGTGCTGGTAACACCTTCAAAGCAACTGCCAAGCCGGTTTTGATAGGAACCGCTGTGGTAGGTGCCACCACCATGATCTTTTCATTAATCCTGGTTATTCAGAATGTGCTTGGAGTCAATCCGGAAGAGATCCTCACACTGCTCAATCCCTACACCATACTGGGCTTCCTGTGTGGTGGTGCGGTGATCTATTGGTTTACCGGCGCATCCACCCAGGCAGTTACCACCGGAGCTTATCGGGCTGTGGAGTACATCAAGCATAATATACGGCTGGATGACAACAGCCAGAAAGCTTCCATAGAACAGTCCAAAGAAGTGGTTAAAATCTGCACCCAGTATGCTCAAAATGGAATGTTCAACATATTTATTGCCATCTTTTCTTTCGCTTTGGCCTTTGCATGCCTGGCGGCTCCGGTCAGTTATAATGCACCAGTGGCTTTATTTGTATCTTATCTTGTTTCCATCGCCGTTTTCGGTCTGTTCCAGGCAGTATTTATGGCTAATGCAGGTGGTTGCTGGGACAACGCTAAAAAAGTTGTGGAAGTTGATCTTGCTGAAAAGGGTACTCCTTTGCATGATGCTACCATCGTTGGTGACACTGTCGGTGATCCCTTTAAGGATACTTCGTCAGTAGCTTTGAATCCGATCATCAAGTTTACCACCCTTTTCGGGATGTTGGCTATGGAAATCGCCATTGCCGAAGCCTTCCGAGAGGTAGCACCCACGGTGGGTATTATCTTCCTGGCGATAGCCCTGTTCTTCGTATGGCGTTCCTTCTATGGAATGCGCATTAAGTCTTCTGAAAACTAGACTTGAAAAGAAACTGACCTAAAAACGAGCCCGTATCATTAAAAAGTGGTACGGGCTTGGCTATTTAACATCCTTTTCATACTCCGAAGCTGGGGCAAGATTATTTCTCTTCGAACTTTTGGGACGGACCCATTTGTTCTCAATACCTCATTGGTTCTGGTGACTAGACTAATCCAACTTATTTTGGTCTCCAGTTGGGTTGGAACTAGGGATGACCCCCCCATTTTTGCCTATCAGATAATAGCCAGGATAATCTCCTGCCTCGATTTTCTGCATGAATTCCCCTCGACTCATCTCCACACCAGTTCTCATATCCCAGAACCGCTCATGTCCATCCGGCTGTGAAAGATTGACCACTTGATCATTCTGTTCCACGCTTAGTCCCCCTGTGTTCTTTTTTGTAGTATGGCTTTCATATCTCTACCTAATACCTTTTGTAAATGGTATGCTACAATAAATAAAATTTGAGGTGAAATTAAATGTGCGGTCGCTATACCATAACCGTTGATGCCGAAGGGATCGCCTGGCGTTTTGGCGCGGAACGCCCTGAATTTGATTTTGAGCCTGCTTATAATGCTGCTCCCACCCAGAATCTGCCCGTAATTATTGAAGCCAATGGGCAGAGGCGGTTTCTTTTAATGCGCTGGGGTCTTATACCTCATTGGTCTAAAGAAATGTCTATCGGCAACAAGCTAATCAATGCTCGTATCGAAACGGTTGACCAAAAGCCCGCCTTCAAGAGCTCACTGTTGAGGAGAAGATGCCTGATTCCTGCTGATGGTTATTATGAATGGCTGAAGATTGATGAACGCAAACAGCCCGTGCGGATCGTATCATCTCAGAATGATCTCTTTAGTTTTGCCGGGATTTGGAACGAATGGATCGATTCAGAAGGCATGACTATTAATTCCTTCAGCATCTTGACCACCACACCAGTTGCTTCGATCACACATATCCACCACCGTATGCCTTTAATATTGTCACCCGATCAGGAAGGTGACTGGTTAAGAGGTCCCCGATCGGTAGAGCCCCTAGTAGTCAAAGACTTTTTGGACAAACTTCACCCTTGCCCATCTCTTCATTTTTATCCCGTATCAAGCTTGGTCAACAATCCCCGCGTAAATAGTCCATCCTTGATAGATCCAATTTGATCAGGACACAAAAGGACGCTTTTGGTGTGCCATTTTTGCAATGACGCACCAAAAGCGTCCTCTGGTGTCTCAACAACCCCTTGACTTAGCTAAACAAACTTACCCTGGCGAACTATATCGTCTGCTGGCTCATCCACTGGCGATAC
>DBRE01000059.1 GCA_002305535.1 Syntrophomonas sp. UBA1376 | reverse complement strand
CAGTAACTAGTTTCTGCTGGTATTCTTGCTGATAAGATAGCATATCCTGACCTCCTCTCTAATAGAATATGGGGGGGGGAGAAGGATCTGCCGGCGGAAGGGCATCCGGCAGATCCTTCAGCCATGGGGATACAAAGCAATCATTAGGTGTCCCCCAGGGATCCCGGGCAGAGGACTGATACCGGGTCCCTTCGGGGGACTTAAGGGAACCTCCTGGGGTCAGCAAATAATGCTACGTCTAGTTCCGTTCAACTACTAAAGCGGTTCCCATTCCGCCGCCTATACAGAGCGTGGCAAGTCCGCGTTTAGCCTCCCGCCGCTTCATTTCGTACAGCAAGGCCACCAGGATCCGGCATCCAGAAGCTCCAATGGGGTGACCGATAGCAATAGCTCCTCCATTGACATTGACCTTGTCCATGTTAAAGCGGAGTTCCTTGGCTACAGCTAAAGACTGAGCAGCGAAGGCTTCGTTAGCTTCGATCAAATCCAGATCTTCAACAGTCCAACCGGCTTTATCCAAGGCCTTCAATGAAGCTGGCCAGGGCCCCATGCCCATGATGGAGGGGTCTACTCCAGCGGAAGCATAGCTGACGATTTTGGCCAGGGGCTCTATTCCTAACTCTTTAGCTTTATCAGCAGACATTACCACCACTGCGGCTGCGGCATCATTTATACCCGAAGCATTGCCAGCAGTAACAGAACCATCTTTCTTAAAGGCTCCTCTTAACTTGGCCAGCCCTTCAGCGGTGGTATTGGGTTTGATAAACTCATCATTTTCTACAATCGTTTCGCCCTTTTTACTTTTGATAGTAATAGGGACGATTTCTTCTTTGAATAGGCCAGCGGCCTGAGCTGCGGAAGCTAGCTGCTGACTGCGCAGTGCGAAAGCGTCCTGTTCATCGCGGGTATTGCCCCATTTTTCATTAATGTTTTCGGCGGTGATACCCATGTGGTAGTCGTTGAAAGCGCACCATAGTCCGTCCTTTATCATTAAGTCCACCAGTTTGCCATCATTCATGCGGTAACCATAGCGGGCTTTTGCCAAGCCAAAGTAGCCTGCGGACATGTTTTCGGTGCCCCCGGCAACAATAATATCAGCATCTCCGGCTCTGATAGCTTGAGCTGCCAGTTCCACTGTCTTGAGGCCAGAACCGCACACTTTATTGACTGTAAAGGTGGGGACTTCCACAGGAATGCCTGCATCTATTGAGCACTGGCGGGAAATATTCTGCCCAAGACCTGCCTGCAGAACACAGCCAAAGATCACTTCTTCGACCATATCGGGCTTGATACCAGCCCGTTTTACGGCTTCGGCAATGGTTACAGCACCTAGTTCGCGGGCTGATACATCCTTTAAGGATCCTCCGAAATTTCCTACCGGGGTACGGCAGGCGCTGACGATAACAGCTTCCCTCATGAGCAATTCCTCCTTTACTTTATCCTTTTAATAGCAGGTTGGAGATGACCACTCTTTGGATTTCATTGGTACCCTCGTAAATCTGGGTGATCTTGGCATCTCTCATCATGCGCTCTACCGGGTATTCGCGGCTGTAACCATATCCGCCTAAAATCTGTACTGCTTCTGTGGTTACGTACATAGCTGTATCACCTGCGAATACTTTAGCCATGGCACTGGCCATCCCATACGGTTCATGCTGGCCTTCCAGCCAGGCTGCCTTGTAGGTAAGTAATTTGGCGGCTTCAATCCGGGTAGCCATGTCAGCTAGTTTGAAGCGAATAGCCTGTAGATCAGAGATGGGTTTGCCAAATTGAACTCTTTGCTTAGCATAATCCAGAGCAAATTCATAAGCTCCTTCGGCAATGCCTAGGGCTTGAGCTGCTATACCGTTGCGACCACCGTCCAAAATCATCATACCGATCTTAAAGCCTTCGCCTTCTTTACCTAACAGATTTTCCTTAGGTACCCGGCAGTTTTCGAAGATCAATTCATAGGTAGCGGAAGAACGGATACCCATTTTCATTTCCTTTTTGCCAAAAGAAAAGCCCGGAGTTCCCTTCTCAACAATGAACGCGCTTATGCTCTTGTAGCCCAACTCTTTGGGCCCGGTACGGGCGATTACAATGTAGGTATCGGCATAATAGCCATTGGTTATAAAGATTTTGGTTCCATTCAAAACGTAGGCATCGCCGTCCAGAACGGCGGTGGTTTTAGTTCCACTGGCATCTGATCCGGCGGAAGGCTCTGTTATACCGAAAGCACCCAGTTTGGTTCCTTCAGCCAGGGGAGTGAGATATTTCAGCTTTTGTTCCTCGGTGCCGAACTTCCATATTGGCCAGGAACACAAGGATACGTGGGCAGATAGTGTAACGCCAGTTGACGCGCAGACTTTGGAAAGCTCCTCTACAGCAATAGCATAGGCCAGAAAATCAAAGCCGGATCCACCGTATTTCTCTTCCCAAGGCAGACCAGTTAGGCCTAATTCGCCCATCTTGTGGAAGAGGTCAATATCAAAACGTTCTTGTTCATCTCTTTCTGCAGCACTGGGCTCGACTTCATTAATAGCAAAATCACGGATGGTTTTTTGAATCATTAGATGATCGTCACTGAGCTTAAAATTCATGATAAATACCTCCACTTAATAATTTTTCCTGGTTGCTCTTATAGGCCTTTGCTGTAATCATAGATCCCTTTGCCGGTCTTACGACCCAGGTGTCCTGCCCGTACTTTGTTCCTCAGAATAAGTGCGGGACGGTATTTGGAATCTCCAAATTCTCTCCAGAAGTATTCACAGATCATCAGACAGACGTCCAAGCCCACCAGATCAGCTAGCGCCAGTGGACCCATGGGCATATTGGCGCCCAGCATCATGGCTTTGTCGATCTGCTCAGCAGGAACCCCTTCCTGGAGAAGATGAGCTGCTTCGTTAATGTAGGGAAGCAAAAGGCGATTGACGATAAAGCCGGGAGTTTCTTTGGCAGGAACCGGCTCTTTGCCGATTTTTTTACTGAGGTCTGTTACTACTGCAACGGTTTCGTCAGCAGTCTCCACCCCAGGGATGATCTCGACCAATTTCATCACCGGTACGGGATTGAAAAAGTGCATACCCACTACCTGAGAGGGACGTTGGCTGGCTACAGCAATTTCAGTAACACTGAGAGCAGAGGTATTGGTAGCCAGGATGGCATCTGCCCGGCAGATTTCGCCCAATTGTGCAAAGACCTTTTTCTTAATATCCATGTTTTCTACAATGGCTTCGATGACTATATCACAGTCGGCAAAACCGCTAATGTCAGTGCCGCTGGAGATAAGGGCCAGCATTTTCTTAGTATCATCTTCGGCTAACTTTCCCTTCTCCACTGCTTTGGCCCAGCTTTTGTTGATGGTTTTCAGACCTTTATCAAGCATAGTCTGTTCAATGTCGATTAGTACCACTTGGTAACCTGCCTGAGCGCAGATCTGAGCAATTCCAGCTCCCATGGTTCCTGCTCCAAGTACACCGATCTTATTAATATTCATTCGCTTGTCCTCCATTCGATTATGTTAAAACTCTATTGGGCGGTAAATTGAGGGGGACGTTTTTCCAAGAATGCCTTCATGCCTTCCTTTTGATCAAGGGTTGAAAAGCATATGCCAAATAAATCTGCTTCGATAGTCATACCGCGGTCAATATCGGTTTGTAAGCCTTCATTAACCGACGTTTTACAAAAGCGTACAGCCAACGGAGAGTTGCTTCTTATCCTATTGGCGATGGTTTTAACCACCTCCATCAACTGCGGAGGTTCAACTATCCGGTTAACCAAGCCGATACGCAACGCTTCGGCAGCATCGATAGTTTCGCCGGTGAACAGTAGCTGTTTAGCTATACCTGCTCCTACTAGGCGCGCTAGTCTCTGCGTACCGCCAAACCCAGGGGTTATACCCAGAGTTACTTCTGGTTGACCAAATTTGGCTTTGGTAGAGGCTATGCGAAAATCACAGCACATAGCCAGCTCGCACCCTCCCCCCAGAGCAAATCCATTCACGGCTGCAATAGTGGGTTTTTCAAGGGTCTCGATGTTACGAAATACCTTCTGGCCTAACAATCCAAATTGGCGGCCTTCTATGGAATTAAAATTTTGCATATGAGCAATGTCAGCTCCAGCTACAAAAGCTTTTTCACCACTTCCAGTGATGACAAGGAGGTCTGCTTGATCATCCCGGGCTACTTCCGATACTGCCCGGTCGATCTCCAGCAGGGTATCCTGGTTCAAAGCATTTAATGCCTGGGGACGATTTATGGTAAGGATGGCAATTCGCTCTTGCTTTTCCAGGATAATGTTCTGGTACTGCACTCTTTCCACCACCTTTCTCAATAAGCTTACTTTTGCATTTATGATATCTCTAACCCGCGTCTACAGAGGTCTGTCATGTCAATGGGAGCGGCCGGGGGAGGCTATGTATAGGCTAAGATTCCCCCTCCACACTGCAGCGATCCTCGCCATGTGAGGGCGAGAAAAGCGTACCGCTCCACCAGAAGAAGAATATGTTGACTTATAAAGCAAAGAGTGTGCCAACTTTTATGTTTGCGTATCGAAATGGTTGATCAAAGCCACTCTAATAGCGGTAAATAGACAACTCGGTGAGTAGAGCATTTTTTAGGAAGGATCAGAATGACCCCAGCATAGCAAGCAAAACGGGTCAAAGTGCTTCAAAAATGAAGCACTAACCGAGATGCTTGTGATTGTGAGAACAATAACAAAAGTAGGCTGGACGGATGATTCCCAGCGCTTCAAAAATGAAGCGCTGAATAATGAGAATAATCGGACGCTTAGGTTTCTTGCCAACAAATAACATATGGAAAACTAAAAGCGCTTTCCGGAATCAACGATCCAGAAAGCGCTTGTCAGACTTATTTACTTCCCAGGGTGTTCGTGTGAGAGTTATTTTTTATAGGGGGCGGGTAACCAGCTGTTAACCACATCCTGGTTTTCTTCTACCCACTGGCGGGCTGCAGCGACACTGTCCATCTCTTCAGCTAAGGCCATGGCAGAACCGATCTGTTCGGAGGTCCAATGGAAATTATCGCACAGCTCGTATACTTCCGGCATATCCTCTTTCAGGCCCAATCTGACCATAGTGTTGATAGTCTCAGTTTCCCCATAGATTGTTTTAGGATCGTCCAGGAATTTAAGATCCCAACGGGCAAACTTCCAATGGGGAGTCCATCCTGTAACAACTACCCATTCCTCATTGTCGATAGCATTTTTCAAAGAGGCGACCATAGTTGCATCGGTTCCTTCAACCAGGTCCAGGTCAAGAGCATATTCATCCAAAGCACTTACACTGGCTTTCATAAGTCCAGCTCCGGGGTCGATACCGATGATCTCCCCGCCGAATTTATCTTTATTCGCATTGAGATCTTCAATGGAATCAATGTCAACGTAAGCAGGAACCACCAAACCGATTCTGGCACTGTCATTATTGGGCCCCAGATCTTCGATCTTATCGCCGACCTGCTCTACATAATCTGCGTGGGTAACCGGTAACCAGGCGGTGAACATGGCGTCACCTTCATTACTGGCTAATCCTTCATACATGGCTCCAGCAGCTACTGAGGTAATCTCAACATCATAGCCCATTATATTCTCCAGGATATCAGCCATTACATGGGTGGAAGCTCTGGCACAGGCCCATTCAACATATAACAGTCTAACTGTACCTTTACTGGCGGTATCTGCATCTCCATTGGGATCAGTAGTTCCGCCACATCCGGTGGCAAACAAAGTCATGGTCAACAAGGCGATTAAGGCAATTAAAGTTTTACTCTTTCTAAACATTGATTAAAAATCCTCCCCTTTACTATTCGTTATGGGCTTTGCCCAGGTTCTGAGTGATACGATCAAGTATTATGGCAATGATAACGATAGCAACTCCGGCCTCAAAACCCATGCCCATTTTTAGTTGCTGTATAGCTGTCCAGACAACACCTCCTAATCCTTTAGCACCGATCATGGCGGCTATAACCACCATAGAAAGTGACAACATAATACACTGGTTTATTCCTGCTAATATGGTTGGTCTGGCCAAAGGTAATTCAATTTTGAACAGCATTTGAAAAAATGTTGATCCAAACGACTTACCCAGTTCCACCAGTTCTTCCGGGACCTGTTTAATACCTAGATCTGTTAGGCGAATGATCGGAGGCATTGCAAAAATGAGAGTAGTTATCACGGCGGGAACCACCCCGAGTCCGAAAAAAGGAATAGCAGGCAAAAGATAAACGAAAGCAGGCAGGGTCTGCATAAAGTCCAATATGGGAGTTATAATGCGATGAGCAGTCTGGTTTTTAGCCGATAAAATACCCAAGGGTACCCCAATTATCATACACAGAGCTACGGCGGCGATAACCATAGCGATAGTCTGCATAGTTTCATCCCATAATTGTATATTGTAAATAAAAGCTAGTCCTACCAAACTGAACAAGGCAATTCTTTTTCCGGCTAACCACCAGGCCAGCAAGGCCACTATAATAATGACCAATTCGGGAGGAATAGCTATCAGAGAATCCTGCAAACCAACTATCAGGCCTTTTAAGAAATCTGATATAGCTTTAGTGGTATCCTGATAGTTCATGGTTGCCCAGTTAAGGGCCACATCAGTCCATTTAGCTAGTGGTATTTTCGGTATACTATTCATCCCAATCTCTCCTTTCTCCGGCTAATCCTGCTATTACAGAGCCTCTTACTAATACTCCTTTGAGTTTGTTTTCCTCATCGACTACTGCCAAAGGAATCTTGGTATAGGCCATTACATCCAGCAATTCGGCTAAGGGAGTGTCGGGAAGAGCAGTAGGGACATCGTTTTGGATGATCCCATCTAATTCTCGCTGGCCTTTTTCCGCCAACTCAGCTGCCTCTTCGGCAAGTACATAACCTATCAAGGCGCCCTCCCGGTCAACCACGAAAACTGAAGAAATTCCATGCTTCTCCATAAGGCGCAGGGCCGCACGGGGACCATCTTTGGGATACACTATGACCTGCGGTTTTACCATGACCGCAGATGCCGTCAAGGCCTTGGAGCGATTAACATTCTCCACGAAACGGGCCACATAGTCGGACGCAGGGGAAAGCAGGATATCTTCAGGCTCGCCTATTTGCACGATACGGGCATCTTTCATTAGGGCTATACGATCCCCAATTTTTAAGGCCTCATCTAGATCATGAGTAATAAAAATTATGGTTTTGTGTAGTTTCTTTTGAAGCTCCAACAATTCATCCTGCATATCCTGGCGGATGAGAGGATCCAGGGCGCTAAAAGGTTCATCCATCAACAATATATCCGGATTGGTGGCTAAAGCTCTGGCTATGCCTACCCTTTGCTGCATACCGCCGGACAGATTTTTAGGGTAATAATCCTCCCAACCCTTTAATCCCACCAGGTTCAAGGCCTCCTTAGCCTGGCTCATGCGAATGTTCCTGGCAGTACCCTGCACTTCCAGGCCATAACCGACATTGTCAAGAATAGTACGATTGGGAAGCAGGGCAAACCGCTGGAAAACCATGCCCATTTTTTTGCGACGGATCTCAATCAATTCCTGAGACGATATTTTGGTGAGATCCTGACCATCCAGATAAATGTGTCCGGCGGTAGGTTTGATCAACTGGTTGATACATCTTAATAGAGTAGATTTACCGCTTCCGGAAAGCCCCATGATCACGAAGCTTTCACCATCTTCTACGGAAAAGGTAGCCTCTCTGACCCCTACCACCTGCTTGGTTTTTGCCCTTATCTGCTCATTATCCTCACCCTTAAGTACCATTTCCAGAGCCTTGTCGGTATTATTGCCGTAGATTTTAGTTAAATTAGATACTTTGAGTTTTTCCAATAGAAATCAGTCCTTTGCCTTTAAAACTTTAAAATAAGTTAGCACTCGTAGGTCTCCATAACGAAGCAAACGTCAGCAAGCAAGTAGTATGATCGGCAACTGTTACATATATTAAAGTCACCAATTAAATAAGTTATTAAAACTATTTAGAGAGAATAGAAAAGGGATGAAACACCTTCGGAAAGATAATTCGATTGGTAAGAACCAAATGAAGGCATCAGTAATCCCCACTCCCTCCTTTTACCTGCCTACGAGGTTAGCTGTCGGGTTCGGGCCAAGGCGCCCTACCAGCAAACTGGATTCACCCCAATCAATGGTTCCCCCGCTCCTGGAATTATCCAGGATTAAGCGTATGAGAATGGTTTACATTGCCAGAACTAATTAAAGTACTTGACAATTCATTTTATCGTAACCCAGGCTCTTATTCAAAAAGCAAATAACGGTATGAGCCGAGATGGCAAGAGTCTGAGGGTGACCCCGGGATTTCAGCCATGATTTCCCTAAATATCATTCCCAAAAGCATTGAATTTGAGTAGTTTCCTTCCAGGTTCATATATTATCAGCGTTAAAAGACAAAAAACAAAAGCCTGTTGATCATAATATCTGATCAACAGGCTGAGTCCTTTATGCAGATTTATCCGCAGGAGGTGCAGGAGGAACATCCTCCGCCGGCCTCTTCTACCCAAGGAATAATGCGAAACATGGTTCGATCCCCGTGTTTAACAGACTCCAGGGTGAAGCCCTGATTGGTATCTATTAGTGATTGGCTAACTATAAACTGAATTCCGTTTATAACCTGTACCTGGTCAAGGTCGCCTGGTTCATCCAGAACCAGATAATAAGACGCTCCGCCTCAACCAATATTCATATGGATGCGCAGACTGGTTTCCTTGATTCCCTGGGCGGCCAGAGCTTGCTTGATGTCTTCGATCACATTATCAGCAGCATTAATTAAACTCATTACTATCACCTCTTAATTGCGAGTGAGGATTATTACCCCCTGGGGGTATTATAAATGAAAATCTTGGCCTAGGCAATAGAAAATCGCAATTAAAACTGATCGGCTACATTTTATTTGTTAACGAGAAACGGACAAAAAAGGTAGTTCCCTGTGATCCGGTTTTTACCTCAATAGTGGCATTGTGACGGGCAGCAATGCGGTAGCAAACTGATAACCCCAAACCGGTGCCCTTTTCTTTAGAGGTGACAAAGGGCATGCCCAATTTATCGAAAATGGATTCCTCAATACCTGGCCCTTCATCCTGTACTAGCAGCACCACCTCGCCATTATCCTCGTAGGTTCGCAATATTAAGGTTCCCCCGGGCTGCATAGCTTCCAGTCCATTTTGAGTGAGATTAAAAACTAACTGCCGAATTTCCTTACTATCTAAGAGGAGATCAGGAACCGGATCCATCTGAAAAACCACTGATATGTCTTTGGGCATGGCATTGGCTTTGATAAGGGGGGTCACACTGCTAATAATGGTTGCGAGATTGGAGGGCAGCAAGTCCACGTGTTTATCTTTAGCCAAAGATAGAAACTCTGACAGAATGGAATTGGCACGATCTAATTCTTCGATCATTAGATCGAATAGATCTTGATCCCGCTGGTATAAGGCCTCGCTGCCCAGCATTTGTAGCAAACCGCGCACAGTGGTCATGGGGTTACGAATCTCATGACCAATACTAGCAGCCATTTCTCCGATTAGATTTAGACGATCGAGACGGGATATTTCCCGATCAATGCGGCGTTTTTCAGTAATATCACTAATTGAAGATAAGATAAAGGTTTCAGCTCCTATTTGAATGTGCTGACCGGATAACAGGCCAATTCTGACTTCACCTGAGCGAGTTACGAACTGAAATTCATGATCCTTAACTAAAAAATGCTCCTCAATCATTTGTTTGAATACATCTCTATCTTGAGTTTTATGCCAGATAATCCGGGACAACTTGCCCAGGATTTCCTCCCGCGCATAACCCATTAAATGGCAGAAGGCATCATTGACTTCCACATAGCGGCCCTCTTCCAGGGTAGCGATGCTCATAGCGATGGGACTGGCCGTAAAAGCTTTGGCGAACCTCTCTTCCGAGATACGCAAGGCCTGGATGTTCTCCTCTACCAGTTTCTCGAGGTGATTGCGATGTTGTAACAGCTCGGTTTCCATCAACTTGCGGGTGGTAATATCCTGGGCAGTACAGATACAACCGCTCAAGTGGCGGTTAGCATCATAAATAGGCGCTATATGAATCTCGGCTATAAAGGTCTTACCATTCCGGTGTGCACAAGTATACTCCGCCTGCTTAGGATGTCCGTTGATCAATACTGAACGGAAGTCCAGGCCCAGTCGTCCCCACTCTGTGGCATGCAGCAGTATTTGGCCGCTCTGTCCAATCAGCCGGGCGGCATCCCAACCAAACAGATCTGCTCCCTGGGGATTGATAAACTCGACAATTCCACTGAGATCAGTGAGAGCGATAGCACAGGGGGAAGTTTCCACCAGGGAACGATATAAACTTTCCCGTTCCAGCAAATCCATTTCGATCTGCTTTCGTTCGGTAATATCGCTAACAGTACCAGCGATTTGAGTAGGGCGATGTTCCTTGTCACGGCTAATTATCTGGGCATTGGCCAAGAGCCATTTCCACTGCCCTGACCGGGTCAAAAATCGGTACTCAGCCGAAAAATTAGGTAGGCGGCCGGCCATGTGATCCTCAAGTTGCCTGATAACCGATGCGAAGTCCTGGGGATGAATCCTATCCAACCAGGCCTGGGGTAGGGGACGAAAATCTTCACTGGAGAAGGATACGATTTCCGCACAGCGATCGCTCATAGTAAAAATGTCGCCCTTCTCCCAGAGCCAAAATCCATCCTGGCTAGACTCTACCACCAGGTTAAGGTATTTATCGCTGGTAATAGAAGCCTCCTGGGCGGCTATGTTCTGTTTGCGTTCAATCATCATTTGCACTAACAGTTGGGTTAGATCCATCAGTAGTTGCAGGTTCCGCTTCATATCCGCGGGAGAGATTATTCTAACTTGGTCAAGGGCTCTTAGGTAGGAATCCTCCTCAAAACCATATTCCCTGGCTTGTTGTACAAAGCGATGCCGGTCAGGAGGACTATGAAAGACTTGACTGATGACGAAAGAGCCCAAATGATGATGGTCAACTTCGATGCCGGCTGCATAATGCATAAGTCCATTTGAGCATTTCCTAGAAACATAATTGGCTTCACTGGCCAGACTGTTTAGGTATTTATCATTGGCCTGACAACGTAGTTTAGTCTGAGGGCACTGACGGTGGAAGTCGGTACAGATGGGCTGCCAGCTGGAGCATACTAGCGGAACTCCGTCGGCATCAAGGATACCGGTAGCCATACCGGTAAATTCGTGGCACAGATCCACCAGCTTTTGTAAAAACTCAATCGCGATCAAGTCAGTCAGTTGGTCTTTCATGGCATCCTCCTTGTCAGAGGTGTAGACTAGATAAAATTTAGGGTGACAGTGATTGGCAGTGAAAACATCATACATAACAGAAGTTTGACATTTTAAAGATTCTTCCTTTAGAGAAAATGTCATATTTGGTCGTTATTAACATTTATTTTTTGCTGGGCACTTTCAGGTGCTATGTTATCGCCAGCAAGGGAATTATTACGTGGATAGGTCAAGAAAGTAATAGTAGGTTAACCATTAATTTGCTACACTGAAACCAGAATAATGCTATTGCAGGAGGAGACGGGTGTGGCTGATAAGATCCAGTTCGTAAGGAATTACAGTGACCTCAGTACCAATAAGGG
>DBRE01000119.1:39425-46326 GCA_002305535.1 Syntrophomonas sp. UBA1376 | reverse complement strand
TTGCTGGTTTAATTGGCGACATTCAATCACTAGTACAATCTGCCCAACAGGTATCTTTGGAAAACCTGAAGGCTAGTGAAGATCAGGCTGCTGCAACCCAACAAATAACTGCCAGTATTCAGGAACTTACAGGTCAAGCTAACCAATTGGATATAGTAGCCCAACTAATCTAAGAGTTAGGAATGTTATTTTGGTGATGCCTTAATATCAGAAAGTATTTAACGTTCTTGCTGCCTAGTGAGCAAATTTGTAGCTAGGGTACAAAGCTAACTTTACCTTGGAGGAACTGCGAAAAGACTTCAGAAGTTTATTCTAATTTGACGGGGGGCTTTATGAACCTTTATCAGATGGCATAGACGTAATTGTACAAAAACAGACATGGTACCACAAAGGGGGAAGTCTTGTACTTGCTTGGGTTGATTTGTATATGATATTTTGGTTAGGTAGATACGAGTAGTATATTTCAATACTTACCGACCTTAAAGTGGAGGCTTGGCAAATGGAACCTATCTTTAATAACGAACCTGAAATGGAGTTCCAATGGGTCAGCGGGGAAAACCTGCTGGCAGACGTCAAGGAGCTTTTTACGGAATACGAGCAGTCACTGGATATTGACCTGGATTTTCAGGACTTTGCTGCCGAGCTGCAGGCTCTGCCCGGAAAGTATGCACTGCCAGAAGGAGCCTTACTGCTGGCTTTCCTGGATGGACAGGCCGCTGGATGCATTGCTTTGCGTAAGGTCTCTGAGGATATTGCGGAGATGAAGAGACTGTATGTTCGCAAGCCATATCGAGGTTATGGCCTGGGTCGCCAATTGGCCCAGATGATCATCGATAAAGCAAAAAGTCTGGGCTATTCCTCCATTAGACTTGATACGGTTCCCAGTATGCAGGCGGCTCAGCATCTATATTCATCACTGGGTTTCTATGATATCGAGCCCTATGTGTATAATCCGATCGATGGTGCCAGATTCATGGAACTTAGGATTAAAGATCAACCTTAGTTGAATTCTTAACGGCCTGTCAACTCGGGCAAAGACCTTGTTAGCGGGACAATCGAAGAAATGATGTGAAGATGACTAGGTTATCTCTGGTGCAAGGCCTTATTAACCAGATAGCTGGCCTCTTCGTAGTCTTTTCTTTTTACTGAAACAGAGTATTGCTTGGTATATTTCATGTTCAACCCCATACTGCCAGAACGGCCTCGTATGGTACCGCGCCCGACCATTGCCCGGAATGATCATGTACATTATACCAATACTTGATACCGCCATTGGCCAAAGCCTGCCTGACTTTGGCAAGATCCTCCAGGGAATACCCTATGTATACCTCTTGTTTAAAGAAACACATTCCTCATACCCCCTCATCTTCTCTACAGAAATCAAGCAGTTAAACCGCCTGCAAAAGCCATACTACTCCGGTTATATCACCTTGCAGATCATCGATTTCCTCCTGCTGGCTCTGAATATATGCGGCAAATAGGCCAGCTTGGTCAGGATGGGCTGCCTGCAGCTCCTGAGCCCGCTTTATGATACAGGCCTGGTTATACTGGTTGATAGCCTCCATGCTATTCTCATCCGTGGTTTTCTCCGCCACCAGCTTGACCCTAGTATCCCGAAAAGCAGTCAGCCATTGCTGGCGGGAAACATATGTCTCCTGGTTGCCCTTGTTGCTATAGGCATCATCAATTAGGATATATCCCTCTTTAACAACGGTACCTTTAAGCTTTAGAATGGTATCTTGTATGTGTCCTAGCACATCGCCCACTGCCGCGTAAATGACAATGTCATAATCCTTTTCCGTTGTAACTGATTGGTTGATATCTTCAACCTGGAATTGACACAGGTTTTCTACACCGTGCTCATAAGCTTTTTTCACGGCGTAGTCTATGAATTCAGGTATAATGTCAATACCTTTGACCCGGCATCCAAATGATTTTGCCAAATTGATACTTACGGCACCTTTACCACAAGCTAGATCAAGAATTCGAGTATCCTTAGTTATTGGTATGTGGCTGGATATAAGATTATTAATTTCACTAGGCAGTGCCCCCAACTCCCATAAGTCTTGCAGCAAATAGGGAAGATAAGGGATTATTGCAGTTGATTCACCCGTGAGTGACCGGGCCAATTTTTCTTCCACATTTGACATGGCCTACTCCTTGCACCTTGTCTATTGATTGAAATTATAGCACCTATGTCCAATTACTGTATTGGATCTCATTTTAAGAACTGACGGTAAGTCCAGCTAAGATATATTAGTCATTGTCCTTGCTTCGCACTACCAATAACTGCCATTATTATATCATTCTAGTAAGATGACGATTATAATAAACTAAGTAGTATCGATGATCGGTGCTTAGATAAGGCAGTTAAAGGAGGACTTTTTTGAAAAGCGTTGTTCTGGTTATTGCTGTGGTAGTGGCCTTGTTAGTGCTAACCATGCTGGGATTGTATTTCTGGTTGGAACGTTCTTTCAGGCCCAAACCTTCAACACGAGCCTTTTGGAATCTTAGCAACATTCCGCTAGCCAAACGCCTGGAAGGCTACTTATATATCACTCGTCCAGATATTTATCTGAAACCAGCGACCTGGGATTGGGTTCACAAATACCTAGTGAAAAACGAAACCGGAGAAACGTACCACGGCAAGATAATGACCCGGAAGGATGCTTATAAGATCGTGTCACTGAATACACCAGTTGAAATTACCGATCTGGATCAGGTTATTCCTTACCCGGTTGCTCGCAGCATCATCTTGCAGCACCCCCTGCCCAGTCTTGCTGTTATGGATTGTCCCTGTCGAGCCCAGAAAAAGGATGCTTGTGAGCCGCGGGACGTCTGTATGGCAGTTGGTGAGCCTTTTGTATCCTTCGTGCTGGAACATCACCCTCACACATCACGAAGGTTAACGGTTGACGAAGCTCTGTCAATTATCAAAGCTGAAGAGGAAAGGGGACATATCCATACTGCCTGGTTTAAAGATGCCGTTCATGATCGCTTTTATGTCATTTGTAATTGCTGTAGTTGCTGTTGTCTGGGGATGGCTTCCTACAACCGAGGGGTGGATCGAATAGTTCATTCCGGTTATAAGCCGGTTATTGATCCTGACGATTGTACAGCTTGCGGTATTTGTGAGGTGATTTGCCCCTTCGGGGCGATCCAAATGGGGGATGAACACTCCCTTGTCGATCTGGATAAATGCATGGGATGCGGTCTCTGCGCTTCGCACTGTGTCCACAAAGCAGTATCCCTCAAACTAGCTCCGGAAAAGGGTATACCACTTGATATAAACACATTATTAACATTAAAGGTGTGCCAAGATTAGGGTCAATTCAGAATTTAGCAGTCAATGCATTTCCAAAACAGCGGTAGAACGACTCTGACGAATTTAACAATCCTGTTTCGATAAATGGACAATCAACTATAAAGCACAAGGACAATTTATGAATGACTCACCCTATGCGAAAACTGGTTTTTGTACAAAATAGCGAGGCATGAAAAACCTCGTTATTTCTTTTTATAATACAAGTTCACATGAAAATAGACGGGACCTAGCTGAGCCAAACCGTGGAAGGAAAAACATACCTTTTTAATGTATAATGTTGGAAAGAGTAAAAATGGCTGGAATCTATGCACTCATTGCACCAAAGATAGCCAATTAGGTAGGGGGTTAGGGGAATGGACTTCATTGAAAAGATTAATCAATTTTCAAGACGAGTTGAAACTCTTAAAGACCAGATTCAAACTGAGGAAGCGACCAAGACAGCTTTAATTATGCCGTTTTTTCAACTGCTGGGTTATGATGTATTCAACCCATCGGAATTTGTACCTGAATTCACGGCAGATGTAGGAATCAAAAAGGGCGAAAAGATAGACTATGCTATTTTTCTCAATGGGGAATTAAGCATTTTGTTAGAAGCAAAGGCTATTGATGAAAACCTGGACAAACACGGTTCCCAGCTTTTTAGGTATTATGCCACATCATCTGCACGATTCGGGATATTAACCAATGGAATTATATATAGGTTTTATACCGACCTTGATACACCGAATAAAATGGATGACAGGCCTTTCCTTGAATTCAATCTGCTGAATCTCAAAGACAATTTAATCCCAGAAATAAAGAAGTTTGAACGTGATAACTTCGATTGTAACAACATTCTTAATTCTGCTGCGGAACTAAAATACACAAACGAAATTAAGAAACTGCTATATAATGAGATGATAGCTCCTTCAGACGAGTTCGTCCGATTCCTGCTTAAGGACATCTATCCAGGAATGAAAACTCAGAACGTAATAGACAAATTCAGGGACACAGTGAAGAAAGCGTTTAATGAATTTGTATCGGATATATTGAAGGATAGGGTTAAGTCATGGATGGCTGGTCCATCTACAAACGAAGCGGCCGTGACGACTGACGAAAAAACCTTAGAAATAGAGACCTCCAAAATAACGACCACCATGGAAGAACTTGAAGCTTTTGCCATAGTCAAGGCGTTATTGAAAGACGTTGTTTCTCCATCCAGGCTATACTATCGTGACACCGAATCCTACATAGGGATTTTACTTGATGACAACAAGAATAAGTGGATATGCCGTTTAGCGATTAAAAAGTCTCAAATCAATCTCTACCTACGTGATGAGAATAAAAAGGAAAGCAAGCACGTAATTGATTCAATCGACGATATTTATGACTTTCAACCACAGCTTATTGAGGCAGTTAAACGATATTTAGCTTAAACCTTGACACCCAAACTTTCATTTAAGGAAGTATCTGTCCGTAAGCCAGTACCAGATGCCTACTAATACTAATAATGCTCCTGAAACTAGTAAGATTGATTCCACCGAAACGATGTCCGCCAGGGGACCAAACAAGAGAATAGCAACGGGCATGGCACTAGAGGTAATAATCTGCACCAGAGAGAATACCCGACCCATCAGTGCGGCTTCTACGTTTTCCTGGATCAGAACCGTCTGGGCGGTAATGATGATCGGCAGGAAAAAGCCGGCTATACCCATGATGGCCAGATAGACCAGGAAGGGGCGGGCTACACCCAGCAAGCCAAAAGTGCCCCAAAAGCTAGCAGACAGATGGCGGCCGTACGTACCTTATTCTGAAACTGGCCGCGTAGGGAGACAAAGCCGCCGCCCACCAGGGAACCAATGGTCCAAATCATTTCATTGGCAGTCAGTTCCCAAACACCGCCGGCGAAAGATCGTTCAATCAGTAGAGGGGTAAGTACCGCTGCTGGTGTCATAAGAAAATAGGAAAAGCCCAAAGAGATAAGAACCAGGCGAACTGGACGGTTGTTAAGGGCATAAGCCACACCTTGACGCATTTCCATTAATACCGAAGTGTTTTCAAAGGTTCTGGCTACTTTTTCAACGGGGATAAAACTGAAGATAACTACTGCCAGCAGGGCAGTGAATACGTCCAGCATCAAAGCCCATTCAATACCCAATGATCCCAGCATGAGACCGCCTACTGCTGGGGATAACAGCAGAAATATAGACATTAGGGTTTGGTGAATACCCTGCACTCTGGTCAGCTGATCCTGGGGAACCAGTTGGGGAAACATAGCGTTGACAGCGGGAGCCTGTATACCCGTTCCCAAGGAACGTACCACTGATACAGCTAACAGCAGTTCCATCCTCTCCACTCCCAGCCAAAAGGTCATAGCCAGGAGAAAAGTGGCCAGGGCAATGAGACCGTCCATCAGCATGATCAGATGCTTGCGGTTATACCGATCAGCCCAGACTCCCGACCACAATGAAATCACTACCTGGGGCAACAGGGAGCAAATGGTGACCAGCATTAGCCATAAACCGGAGGAGGTTTCTAAGGTAATATACCAGATTATAGTAAAGGCCACCACTGAGGAACCGAAAAGAGAAACATTTTGGCTGATCAGAAATAGAGCAGTCTTTTTCTGCCATGACAAATCATTGTTTAATGGTTGACCCATTCGATATGATCCTTTCTACGATGGCCTATGTCGTTTACTAGAGGCGTATTTTCTTTCTTGAGATATGGCCATTATAACCAGCTATTCCTGGTCAAGCAATTCCGTCAACTTTGGGACGATTTAGATTGGCAGTAACACCGCACTTTCTGCTACTTATCACACTGCTATAGTACGGTGCTTGAGGAAGTCAACATTTCAAGGATTACCTACCCACTCACTAAGATACTATGCGGCGGTAAACAAACAACACCTAATAACCTTCCCCCTGCTTCCTGTGAATTTGCAGGATATTGCTGCAAGATATGGAAAGATCAAAACGTAAACCTGCCTAGGAGGTGTTTTACATAATGAAGAGAATCTTAACAGTCTTTATGCTGTCCATAATATTGATAGCCAGTCAGCCTCTAAATGCTTCTGCACAGAGACAGGCAGACGTTTCGGTGGTTGTGGACGGCTTGACAGTAAACCTGGAAGTTTTGCCGGTGATTCAGAAGGGGCGTACTCTGGTACCCTTTCGCGCTATAGCCGAGGCTATGAACATACAGGTCAGCTGGGATGATCAAACCCGAACCGTAAAGGCAACGGACGGCAATACTTCAGTTAGTTTGCAGCTTGATAATCTTGTTGCCTACCGTAATGAAACCCCCATAACCTTAGAAGTTGCTCCACAAATAGTGAGTGGGCGCACTCTCATTCCCCTGCGATTCTTCAGTGAAGCTTTTAATTGCCAGGTGTTCTGGGATAGTGATCAATATCAAGTAAGTGTAATTTCTCCCCCTAAAACTATGACAGTCATAGGCTTTTATGCACTGGGTGACAGCCAAACCAGCAGTTGGACCGACCTATTCGGCCAGGCCTATCCAGCTACATCTCCAGGTAATACTGACGTAATATCTGAATTGGCTCTGGGTTGGTACAGTATTGATAAACAGGGT
>DBRE01000119.1:35271-39393 GCA_002305535.1 Syntrophomonas sp. UBA1376 | reverse complement strand
CAGCCGCCATGAACCGGGTGATCCAAGCTATAGGCGAAGAAGCCCAGCAATACAGTGGTGTTAACTTGGACTTCGAGGGCTTGGGTTTCCAAGATAGCGGTGAAGAACTTCTACAGGTACAACAGAAATTCACTGACTTTGTGGCTCTGCTTAACCAAGAGCTGAGGACTAGCCGCTCTGGACTTACTCTTACCCTGCATGCTCCCAACAGCGCTTATCCCGGTTATGACTACCAGGCCCTGGGGAAAATCGCTGACCGGATCATTATCATGGCCTATGATTACGGTTCTAAGCCTGAACCAGTGAACCAGGTGGAGCAGGCAGTGCAAATGGCTTGTAGCTCAGTTCCCGCTCATAAATTGCTGCTGGGTATTTCCGCCCCCAGCGAAACGGCAGAAAGTATTGCCACCAAGCTAGGGATTGCTAAACGATATAATCTGGGTGGGGTAGCTTTGTGGAGATTAGGGGTAATCAATGAGGGGATGTGGCAGACATTAAGAGCTAACTTAATTGCAGAGCGGTAACGAAGTCTTTACCAGAGTAAAGAAGCGCCTAATGAGTAAGAGGACGATCATTCCACCCCTCGCTCCTATCCGATTGATTACTTGGACAACTTCAGTTGATCTATCTGCAAGATTTTTGCAGTAAGGTTGTAGATATTTATAACCATTATGAAGGGCAGGATTTGAGAGATGAAAAGAGGATTGCTATATTTGGTTGTAACTCTGGTATTGGTAATTACAATACCAGCAGCGGGTTATGGGGCCCAGGCCGGAAATGCAGTAAGTGTGACACTGCCCGACTTTAAGGTAACACTTAATGGGGAAGAGGTTAATAACAGCTATAGCAAATATCCTTTGATCGTCTATAAGGATATCACTTATTTTCCCATGACCTATAATGACTGCCGGTTTCTTGGCCTGGAATCATACTGGCGGGGAAACGCGGAAGGTCTGTTTATAGAAGCTAGCGATGTGACAGCCGCCCATAAACCCTACCGGACATCCGTTAAAAACAATCGCCATCAAACAGCCGTGATACCCGGCTTTCCTATTACGGTCAATGAAAAATCGGTTGATAATCAAAAGGAAGAATATCCTTTGCTTTCTTTCCGCGATGTCACTTATTTCCCCATGACCTGGAATTTCGGTGTCAACGAATTTAGCTGGGACTATGCCTTTGACGGCGAAAACGGACTAGTGATCGATTCGGATAATATTAAGCTGACACAGAAAAGTCTGCCGGCCGATCGGGCCAGAAATGCTGGCGGCACCCTGAAAAATAATGTGGCAGTAACCAATGCTTTTGTTTATTATGAAGATGCCCAAGGACAGATCATGCAGGCTTCTTTATCCAATACTTCCAGCACAAAACAGGTATATCAGCTCCCGGTATGGACATATGGGGACGGGAAAACTTTCGTTTATGCCGGCCTTTACGCTGAAGACGGCCGGGCGTTTTTGACCTACCACCAGGGAGGGGCCACCATGGGTACCGATTATCTGATCAGAATTAATGATGATGGCTCCACTACCTTGCTCAACGATACCAGATATTATATTAAAAACTTCGGAGACATAAGCATCCAATATTGGATTGGACCTGCCCCCGGCCCCGGGCAGCTTTCTATAAAAGGGGAAGGTAGTGAATGGCATCCCCTGGGGAATCCGGATCTGCTTTATGGCTGGGCCTGGAGGGTGAGTGGAAACCAGAGTGGTGGCGGATCTTCCGAGGATGTATATTTAGTCGGTTCTGACCTTTATATCCTGGGCTTTGATATCATGTCTGAAAATACAAGCACCACCGGGATATATAGAGTAAACATCAATACCAATGAAACAGTTCGCATTAGTGAAAGGGAAGTAACAGCCTTTTACATAGAAGGGGATTATATCTATTATGCAAGCGCAGGTAGTGTTTATCGCTACTCTTTGCGTGAGGGCACCGAGGAATTACTTAAAGAGTTGGTAAAGGCACCCAATAAAATAGGGGAATTATCTGTTTTAAACGGCAATGTCTATTGGCAAGACGGGCTGGATAAGAACCTCTATAATCTGGCAGGAGAAAACTTAAACTCCGGTGCAGAGCTTGAGGGGATGAAATTTTGTGGAGATAATAAGGAATATCTGGTTTGCTCTTTTGCCGAAACTCCTCATTCCAAATATCGGGTCATGGTTTTTGACAGGAATGGTGATGTTGTTTTTAAAACTTCGGATAAAGCCTATCCTCATCATATTTATATAACCGGAAAGGTGTTATATTTCTATAATGTTACTGCTGGAACCGTCTGTATAGGTGAGCTCGATTAGAACTGTGCCCAATACTTTTTATCGCTTGTAGAAATTTGATCGTGATGTAGTTATCAAAAAGAAACTCTAAGGAATGACAAGGAGTTCATTTTATGAAAAGATCTTGGGTAATAAGTATTATAGCGGCATTTGCTTTTATAATGCTATTTAATACTGCAAATAGTTGGGCAAAAACACCGGAAGAATCGTTTAAAGTAGTTGGCTACTATTCAGGAAGCCTGTTTGATGAACCAATAGATAAGCTGCAAACTGACAAATTGACCCATGTGATTTATGCTTTTTTGATCCCTCAGGAGAACGGTACCCTGGTTGAACTGGAAAAGCCTGAGCAATTAAGGCAGATAGTGACCAAAGCACACAATGACGGAGCTAAGGTTTATATTGCCGTAGGAGGCTGGTCTTATCAGAATAAGCCATTACAACCAGTATTCGAAACAGTAGCTGCATCTGATGAAAATAGAAAACTACTTATAGAGAATATCTGCAGATTTGTCACCGAATACGATCTGGACGGAGTAGAGCTGGACTGGGAACATCCTAATGCCAATTCCATTGCTGACTATGAAAACCTAGTTGTGGAATTAAAGGCTGCTCTTGATTTACAGGATAAGGAACTCACTGCTGCACTGAATGGTGCCTGGTCCAAAACAGATGGGCCTGAAGTTTCTAAACTCATAACTGACGATTGTCTAGAATGCTTCAACTTTATAAATGTCATGGCTTATGACATTAATAACGATGCGCACAGCCCCCTCTGGTTTGCAGATACCTCCATTGACTACTGGCTTAACCGGGGTGTACCTGCTGAAAAAATCGTTTTAGGAATGCCTCTTTATGCCAGACCCAGCTGGCTGCAGTATCGGCATCTGGCCGCCCTTGATACGGAATATGTTTATGTGGATTATGCCGCTACGAAACCGTTGGAATCATATTATAATGGCATCAACACCCTGCGTGAAAAAACAGTGATTGCATTAAACAAGGCAGGCGGAGTCATGTTGTTTGATGTGAATGAAGATACTGATGATGAGACCAGCATCGTTTCTATGATAAGTAGCCTGAGAGCAAGAACTGGACATTTATCATCAGTGGAAATGAAGCGCTATGTTACGGTAATACTTAATAACCAAGAGCTACCATTTGTGCCAGTAGAGGGGTTGGGAGTCCCCTTTATAGATGAAAACAACCGGACAATGATCCCACTGCGAAAGCCATTGGAAGCTATAGGTGCAACAGTTAGCTATGACGAAAGAAACCGTATTGTAACAATTGAAAAGGCTGGAACAAATGTAGGGCTACCTATCGGTGAAAATGTTATCACGGTCAATGGGCAGGAAGTGACGATAGACACAAGATCAATAATTAAGGATGGCAGAACCTATATTCCCTTGCGGGCTGTCTTAACTGCTTTTGGTTACGGTATAGAGTGGCACGCTAATAGTTCCACCATAATGATATTTAATGACTCGAGTGAGTGACATGGGATGGTAAACGAGGCGGTATACTGACCAATGCTGTTTCTCTTCTAAAAACCATTCTTAAAGAACGTCCCGGTGTAAGAGGAGGTATTAATTATGAAAAGGTTAATGAAGGTTCCGGTATTTATCTTGGTTTTGTTTCTGGGGGTATTCTTGTCGGGCTGCAACAACCAAACCGAGCAGCCGGATAAATCTGACCAGAACGACTCGGCCCAGAAACAGGAAATCGCCGTTTATTATCTAAAAAGTACAGACCAGGAGATCTACCTAGTACGGGAAGTACATCAGGTCGAAAAAACCACTGAAGTGGCTCAGGCTGCTCTCAACGAATTGAT
>DBRE01000119.1:26256-35186 GCA_002305535.1 Syntrophomonas sp. UBA1376 | reverse complement strand
GGTGGATGGCCAGGTGGAAAATGCTATGGATTGGTGGGGCCATGTTGGCCTATATGAACAACCTTTTCAGCGGGATTTATCGAATGTCTTTGAACCAGCTATTTGGGTGACCTCTCCCGTTAAAGATCAGGTTATCTCCAGCCCACTAAAAATAAGTGGCAATGCCCGTGTTTTTGAAGCCACGGTAAGTTTCCGCCTTAAAGACGCGGCCGGCAATGTGTTAGCCCAGGGGTTTGCCACCGCTGCCGAAGGAGCGCCAGGCCGAGGAGATTTTGAGGGGGAACTGGCCTTTAAGCCAGACGGTTCCGGCCAAGGTCAACTGGAAGTCTTCGAGGAGAGCATGAAGGACGGTAGCGACCTCAATAAGGTAATAATTCCGGTAGAATGGTGAATAACAGTATGGAATAAGTGTTCAAATATAATTACAAAGGAGATTGAAAAAATGAAAAAAGTATCATTGAATGAAGCGTTAGGAATTGCAGAAAAACTGGGGATTGATTTTAGTAAAGCAGGATTTACTCCGGAAGAGTTTTTAGAGGGCATGAATATTGAGTTGGAGCATGGGCTAGTTGATCCGGCAACTAATGTAACAAATGACGACCTGCTCATAACAGGTAAAATCGCCTTAGCTCATCTGAACGAAGTCCCTATATATTACAATGAGGACATAGGCTTAGAAGCTTGGGAGCATGCGATTGAAGCCTTCCAAGGAGATCCGAAAGGTAAGAAGATCCAAATAGTATAAAGAATGCTCATGTAGAGGCAAAGGATTGGACATCTTTTGCCTCTTTGTAAAGGTCAGCAAGAAAAAGCCCGGTGCACAACTAATACTAGGCCGAAGGCAAGCCCTCTTATGCTTGCCTGCCCATTGTTCCCTAATGCATCTGCTAACAGCAGGTGCTTTTTTTCATGCTTATTTTTAGGAGCCCGAGCTCCCGCCGTCAGAAATATCAGGTATCACAGGAACTAATTGGAGTATTCGACATATATTATACCGAGGAGGTGAATAAATGCCATATTATGAAATGTCACCACGTCTCATCTCAAAGATCGAGGAGATTATCAATCATGATGTTCACGTCATGGGTGAACTAGCCGAAATAGCCGATTATATAGATGATCCCACCTTGCGAGCGATAATCATCGGCATTATAGGAGATGAGAACGGCCACGTACGTTTTTTCAGGTCATTGCTGACACAGGTAACGCCCAGCTCTTCACATCATCGCTGTCATCGGCACGGTGATCACTTAAGACGATTAAATCCTAAAAGAAATTACCGTGCTTAAGGCAAGATATATAAAGAAAGCATTCCTGTAATGCAGAGAAAATGAACTTTGGCAAAAAAAGAATACTTCCTTACAATGACACAGAGGGTCGATCGCAGAACGCCCTAATTTAAAAAAGTCATTGTGAAAGAAAGTATTCGAATGAATTTTACCCAAAACGAAAAGTTAAATCAAGTATCAGTGCAAAGTATCGTAGTCGGGATAGACATTGCTAGCGAAACACATTATGCTAGAGCATTTGATTGGCGTGGTGTAGAACTTGGCAAAGTGTTCAAGTTTGAAAACAGCATGGAAGGTTTTCAGAGCTTTAGCAAATGGGTTGATATCCTAAAGAAAAAGGCAAGCAAAAATGCCGTGCTAGTAGGCGCAGAGCCGACAGGTCATTACTGGTTTGGATTGGCATCGTACCTTAAGGATCAAGAAATTAAGCTTGTCTTGGTCAACCCATTCCACGTAAAGCGGAGCAAGGAACTTGATGACAACCATCCCAGCAAAACAGATTTCAAAGACCCGAAAACAATCGCCAAGCTGGTGATTGAGGGCAGATACAACGAGCCATACATTCCTGAGGGAGTGTATGCAGATTTGAGGATAGCAACCGCTTGCCGGCTGCGAATTATCAAAGAGTTAAACGGTGTGAAAAACCGTATTCAAAGATGGCTAAAAATATACTTTCCGGAATATTGCAAAGTATATCCAAAGTTTGAAGCCATCAGCAGTATGATCGTACTTCGATCAGCGCCATTGCCAGCAGACATTGTGGCTCTTGGCGTGGAGGGAATCAACAAGCTATGGCGGGATGCCAAGGTAAGGTCTGTGGGAATGAAAAGGGCCAAGAGCCTGTATGAAGCAGCCCAAAACACCATTGGGTGTACCAATGGGAGTGCAGCCGCAAAGCTTGATATCGATTTGCTGATCGAGGATTACCAAAACAAAAAGAACCAATATGAGTCAGTAATGTCTGTCATAGAGGAACTTTGCATGCAGATACCCGAGGTGGAAAAACTCCTAGCAATCAAAGGTGTAGGAATTGTAACCGTTGCAGGATTTATCGCTGAAGTTGGAGATATTAGACGCTTTCAGTCTCCCAAACAAATACAGAAGCTTGCGGGGTTGGCTTTGAAAGAAAACAGCTCAGGAAAATGCAAAGGTCAAACCACTATCAGCAAGCGAGGCAGGAGTCGCCTCAGAGCCGTATTGTTCCAAGCGGTTATGCCATTGGTTTCAAAAAATACTGAGTTTGCTGAAATACACAGGTATTACACAACCAGAGCGAAAAATCCGCTAAAGAAAAAGCAGTCACTAATCGCGTTAAGTTGCAAGCTAATTCGGGTATTTTACGTGATTCTCTCAAAAGGAATCACCTACGATCCAGTAAAGCTCATCAGCGACATCCAGCGGCCCCAAGAAATGCTGGCAGCATAACGAGAAAAGAGTAAAGTCTTTGCTGGAAAGCGTCCTGGCAAAGTAGTTCTGATTCATAGAACCGATTAAGTACAAAAAGAGCAGGTAGTCAGTAACATCGCCTCCATCAGAGCAAAGACTCGGTAAGAAAGCATCACTGACACCCATCTTATGGATAGGCAGAACGAAGGAATTTAGGGCTGGAATATCTCCATGACCCTGTTAGACATGAGAGGTTTGTTGCCATGAGATTATGTGGGTTACCATTGCCAAACATAAGCCAAAATCAAGACGCTTAGTTTGCTATACCCACTTTCTCTGAATCCTGCATAAAAATACTGATTCTGTTCACATATTGCTCTTATTGAAAATGTGAAATTCTATGAAAACAGAAGCTAATCAAAGAAAAACCTAAAAATAATAGAGAGGAAGTGTTAAAAATGTCTAAATACTGCCCCGAACCATGTCCTTGTCCCCAATGTGACAACTACCGCGACATGTTGGAAGAATCACTCCAGGATGAGATTTGCGATGCTGGTTTTTATGCTCAGATAGCCAATGAGGCTCCGACCGACATTCTACGCGAAATCATCACTAGTATTGTAGGTGATGAATATGGTCATGCACGACTCCAGGCTTCTCTCTTAGGTATCTGTCCGCCCCCTGTATCGTGTCCGCCCGATTGCCCGCCAGCGACCGGTGACTTTGAAACGGATGTGCGAGCAGCTATTAGCGGCGAATTAGGAGCTATTCGGCGCTACGCAGAACTGGCCGGATGCGCTCCGACCCCTGAAATTCGGTATCTGTTGACATCAATACTTGGAGATGAATACGCCCACACCAGGATTTGGAATGCCATGTTGCTTGGCCAAGATATCTGCGATTATCCTTGCCGTTGATAAGCCTCGCTTTATTAGGGCGTAAAAGAACTAGAAATTATAGCTAAATAAGTGTAAAAAACCCCCTCATTGCATCTAGGTAGGGGGTTTTCTTCATTTTGATTGCTTACATATCCTGCCACGGGAGAATTGATGCGGCTTTTTAATCTCTAATAGGTGACATTGACAACTATCGATATGGTTGATAATATGTGACATATCGAAAGCTTTGAATGTCATCTAAACATTTAAATATAGTCTGGAGGTTGTCTAATGTTGAAGTCTCATGCTGATTATGTTCCGGTATTTAAGGCATTATCAGATGAAACACGGCTAAAGATAATTGATATGCTCTCATGTGGCGAAATGTGTGCATGTGACATATTGGAAAAATTCAGTATTTCTCAGTCAACGCTCAGCTACCATATGAAAATACTGACGGAAAGCGGTCTGGTAAATGGTGTTCGTGATGGAGCCTGGATGCGATATACGCTTAGAAGTGAAAGAACTAAGGAAGTTATCAATTTTATAAACCATATTTCCAATGAAAAGGACGATTGCATTTGTAAACAGAGCGGCGGCCCAGAATGCCCTGAGATAACAAAGGAGGAGTTTTAGTATGAAGGAAATTGAGATTTTTGATCCGGCCATGTGCTGTTCCACCGGGGTGTGCGGACCTTCAATCGATCCTGAACTTATGAGGATAGCCACGGTTATTAACTCCTTAAAAGACCAAGGAATAATCATAAAAAGACATGGCTTATCCAATGAACCGCAGGATTTTATTGCGAATAAGGTTATCAGTGACCTTCTCCAAAAAGAGGGAGCAGAAGTTTTGCCCGTAACACTGGTGGATGGTATGGTGGCCAAAACCAGAGCCTACCCCACTAATGAAGAAATCGAAAATTGGCTGGAAATCGTAATACAATCAAAGCCGCCCATCATCATAAACGGTGGATGCTGTGGCCCCAAGGGGTGCTGTTAGTTATGAATACTAAATTGGAATCTTTCGATCCAAATAAAACAAATCTCACCCAATACTTGTTTTTTACCGGCAAAGGCGGGGTGGGGAAGACTTCCGTAGCTTGTGCTGTAGCGGCGAATCTAGCTGACAGTGGTAAGAAAGTACTGCTGATCAGCACCGATCCGGCTTCAAATTTGCAGGATGTTTTTGATACTGAATTAAATGGCCAGGGAGTTCAGATTGAGGGTGTTCCCGGGCTGGTAGTTGCCAACCTTGACCCGGAAGAAGCAGCCCGAGAATATCGGGAGTCAGTTATTGCCCCCTATAGAGGCAAACTACCCGACAGTGTAATTAATAATATGGAGGAACAGCTTTCGGGTTCTTGTACCGTTGAGATAGCGGCTTTTGACCAGTTTTCACACTTTATTACTGACCATACAACTGAAAATGAATTTGATTATATCATCTTTGATACGGCTCCGACCGGGCATACCCTGCGCATGCTGCAGCTGCCTTCGGCTTGGAGTAATTTTATCGCCGAAAGTACCCATGGAGCCTCATGTTTAGGCCAACTGGCCGGGCTGCAGGATAAACAAGATATGTACAAGAATGCGGTGGTAAATCTGGCCGATAAAGAAAAAACCACCCTGATCCTGGTTTCCAGGCCGGAGGAAACCCCTCTGCTGGAGGCGGAACGTTCTAGTCAGGAATTAAGGGATTTAGGAATTAACAATCAGTTGCTTATCATCAATGGGATACTGACTGAAGCATCTGATGATTTATCACGAAAGATATCCTCTAATCAACAGACTGCGATGAAAAACATGCCGGAAGGGTTAAGAGGGTTTAAGACCTATACTATCCCGCTGCGCTCTTATAATATTTTGGGCTTGGATAAAATAAGGGCCTTCTTGCATAGCGATGATTATATAAGTGCTGATGCGGGAAGCAAAATAACGAATTTGAAGCCTATAAATGAATTAATTGATGATATCTATGCAACTGGTAAAAAGGTTATTTTTACTATGGGCAAAGGCGGCGTAGGCAAAACCTCTGTAGCAGCCACCATTGCTCTGGCTCTTGGTAAGAAGGGTGTAAAGGTACATTTAACTTCCACCGACCCAGCCGATCATCTAAGTCATGTCTTCTCTGGGGCAGAGAATGTAACCCTTAGCCATATTGACGAAAAGCAGGAACTGAAAGACTACCAAAACGAAGTACTGGCCAAGGCCCGGGAAACCATGAGCGAGGACGATGTTGCCTATATTGAAGAAGACTTAAGATCACCCTGCACCCAGGAGATTGCGGTATTCAGAGCATTTGCAGAAATAGTGGATCAAGCGGAAAATGAAGTGGTCATTATAGATACGGCCCCAACCGGCCATACTCTATTGCTGCTGGACTCAACCCTCAGTTATCACCGGGAGGTACAAAGAACCAAAGGAGAAACCCCTATATCAGTGCAGAGATTATTGCCCAGACTGCGGGATGTAAAACAGACCGAGGTAGTCATCGTTACCTTGCCGGAAGCTACCCCTGTTTTTGAAGCGATGCGCCTGCAGGAAGATTTGCGCAGAGCCGGTATTAATAACAAATGGTGGGTGGTCAATCAGTCTCTTTCCGTGGCGGATACCAGCAATCCCATGCTTGCCGCGCGAGCTGAGTCTGAAAGAACCTGGATCGAGAAAGTGCAGCAAATTAGTGATGATAACCTGGTGCTTATTCCCTGGTTACAGGATCCCTCCATCCAAAATATCGGCAACTCCAAGGATTAATGGACGCACATATGCGTGAACCCAATAAAGGCAGTGCTGGAATGAATCCAATAATGGAAGGTGGATACAATGGTAAGTGCCAATAAAGCCGGGTTATCATTTCTGGATAAATATTTAACTTTATGGATCTTTTTAGCCATGGGGATAGGTGTCTTAGGTGGATATCTGTTTCCGGGGTTAGCACAATCGCTGAGTCAATTCAGCACTGGTACCGTATCCTGGCCGATCGCTATCGGCTTGATACTGATGATGTACCCACCCCTTGCCAAGGTAAAGTACGAAGAAATCGGAAAAGTAACTCAGAATAAAAAGGTGTTCGGTTTCTCTTTGATACAAAACTGGGTGGTAGGGCCCATTTTAATGTTTATTTTGGCCATAATCTTCTTCAGTGATAAGCCCGGCTTCGCCATGGGGCTTATAATAATCGGCCTGGCCCGTTGTATTGCCATGGTGATCATTTGGAACACCCTCGCTAAAGGAGACAACGAATACGCTGCCGCCTTAGTGGCGTTAAACTCCATCTTTCAGATACTTTTGTATACGGTATATATTTATATATTTATCACGCTCGTACCGGAATGGCTGGGGCTTTCTTGGGGTGGGCAGGTTGTTGATATATCCATGTGGGACGTAGCCAAAAGCGTGCTCATTTATTTGGGGATTCCTTTTGCTGCCGGCTTTATTACCAGATTTAGTTTAATCAGGGTGAAGACCAAAGAATGGTATGAGACAGTGTTTATCCCCAAGATTTCACCTTTAGCCCTCATTGCTTTGCTATACACCATCGTGATTATGTTTATAACTCAGGGCGAGAAGATTATTCAGAATCCTTTCGATGTCATACTTATTGCTATTCCGCTCCTTATATATTTTGCGATGATGTTCTTGGCCAGCTTTTTTGCTGCCTATCGGTGGGGATTCAAATATGATCAGACCGTGACATTAGCCTTTACCGCAGCCAGCAATAATTTCGAGTTGGCTATTGCGGTTTCCGTAGCCGTCTTCGGGATTGCTTCTGAAGTTGCTTTTGCTGCTGTTATAGGACCATTGATTGAAGTGCCGGTAATGATAAGTCTGGTAAACGCAGCATTATATTTTAAGAGAAAATACTATGATAAAAATGGCTTGCCCAAATCTTTGGAGATGGTGTAAGTTATGACGGAAAAACCTAAAGTGGCCTTTATATGTGTTCATAATTCCTGCCGAAGTCAAATGGCGGAGGCTCTGGGGAAACATTTAGCCGGCGATGTTTTTGCCAGCTATTCTGCCGGGACGGAAACCAAACCACAAATTAATAGGGATGCAGTTAGGATTATTAAACAACTATACGGTATTGATATGGCGAAAGAACAGTATTCTAAACTGATCGATGATATTCCCCAGCCGAATATAGGCATCACAATGGGCTGCAATGTCGAGTGCCCTTATTTACCTTGCCAATATCGAGAAGATTGGGGACTCGATGACCCAACCGGAAAAAATGATGAAGAATTCATAAAAACGGCCAAGACAATAGAGGAGAAGATTTTAGAGCTGAAGAAAAGAATAACCGAAAAAGCAATTCCGGCTAGCTAAGAAGCTTTAGGTCATATGGCTAACTGTTAATCTGATTTGAGAATCTTTTGAGTGATCTTCTTAAAGCCGACTGTCAATAGATAACCAAGGAAAAGGGATATTTTCGATCATCGAAAGTTTAGGAGAGCAGCTTGAAAGGTTAGTCTGCAGATTTCCAGTCGATGAGTTTATGGTTGCCATCCTGATCTATGATCGTATAAAGAGTGAGTTTTTGAACAGGGATAAAATTGTTTTCACTGGGCTTGCCGACTTCTACGTCTACCCGGTAAACGCTCAGGTAGTCTTTATATACATCGACCCAGCTTAATCGACCCACTACGTCAATATCCTGCCCCTTGAGTCGTTCATTGGGAGTAGGTAAAGGGAAGTTATTGCGCAGCTCTGTCAAAACACAGTCCAAAGCCTGCTGGGGCCGCTCGGAGTAGATCTTGTACATAATACTTCTCACCGGCTCAGCTGGACTTTTATACTGATTAATACTTGAAACTCTATTTATCGGTCTTTCTTTTTGCCACCGTGGAGTCATAACCAACCTGGTAGTTCGATCATTTTCTTTGTCAACAAGGTTTATCATCAGAGGATTATCTAGTTGTTGGGGTTCTATTTTGCCATAGGCATAAACCATCACAGCATTTCGCAATGTTTCTTCCCATAGACGACCGCTGCCGCCTTTTAGTGCCGGGTAAATGTAAAGAGAAAAACGATCCGGTTCATATTCATCGATGTCAAAGTCAATGTCTTCCGGGAAAATTAAAGTTCCATAAATTTTGTATGTCCAGAACTCATCTGCCAGCGGGGGCCAACTGTAAAACGTCAGTGCCTTAAAAACGGCAGGTTGCCAGTTTATAGGAAGCCCCAACTCATGCATTCTCTGAATTATTTTCAAACGCCAGGGAGTTTCTTCATTATCCATCCAGCCATAGCCATACTGTTGGTCTTCATCCAAGTTAGTGACCCGGATCTCATGGATCAGGAGCTGAGCATCACCAATAGGGATACTGGCATCAAAATCCAGACAACGGTAAACCACCGGGTGCTGGAAATA
>DBRE01000119.1:0-26230 GCA_002305535.1 Syntrophomonas sp. UBA1376 | reverse complement strand
AACATTTCCAATAACAATCAGGCTGTAAGTGTCCAACGGCTCATTGGTACTGCTTTACAGCTGAGTCGGTCATTCCTGCATTTCTACAAGCTTTTCAACTCTATTTTTGCAACTTCGTTTAGTCGAGGGTTTTGCATAATTCAATACTCCTTCAGTATTGTCACTCTGAGCCCAAGATGACCATTCCATAAAACACAATAAGGTTTAAAGAGCTGATGATTGGCAGAGATGGAACGAGCACAGGAAAAGCTAATTATAGAAATTCGTGACCACAAAACTTCTGTCAAAACTTCTGTCAGAAATAAAAAATGCACTTTCACTCCACCTGAAAGTGCCGATTTTTTGCATGGTACGCCCGAGAGGAATCGAACCTCCGCACCCGGCTCCGGAGGCCGGTGCTCTATCCACTGAGCTACGGGCGCATATTGTGCGTTTCTGATTATAGCAAAACTACTAGGGCAAGTCAAAATAACTCTTGTTGTGGTGGCTGTTAAGCTTGATCTTCGCTGGCCCCATATGTATCCGGGCTTTGGCGGGAAGCATGGGTGGTATATGACAATAATAAACCGGCCAAGCAGAGGATAGCTCCGATACGGTAAACGGTCTGGATAGCTATCAAGCTGGGTGATACTGAGCTGATAGCTACATTTGTTTGCAATACTGTGGCATATATAGCTACGGATAGGGCGGTACCTAGAGAATAGGAGAGATTTCTGACCGTTGCAATGAATCCGCCTGCGTAACCGGCTTGATCTGGCGGAATTGAGCCCATAATGTAACTGCTATTAGGTGAGCCAAAGGTACCTAATCCCAGTCCCAGTAGCATAAGTCCCACGAAGATGCGAACCGAATCTAGCGACAGGGTTACGGTCGATAAAGTCAAATGCGCCAAGGCCATGATCAAAAAAGAGGCTGAGGTCAGCCGGGAGGGCCCCCAGCGATCGGATAAGTTGCCGGCAATAGGTGCTGTCACTGCCATTATCAATGGGGGAATAGTCATATAAAGACCAACCTGGGCAGGGGACAGGGGCAGTACATTTTGGAGGTAAAAGGGAAAAAGGAAATATATCAGCATATGACTGACGTAACTGATGGCGCCCAGAATATTGCCATAGACAAAGGCCTTAATCTTAAAGAGATCAAAGTTGATCAATGGGGCAGTGCGGCGCTTCTCAACCACAACAAACAGAGGGATCAGCAGGAGTCCGATTATCAGCCAGGTATTATTTAGGTCGGGTGATAAGCCCATTACCAGTAAAATGGAAGTGGCGGCTAGTAATAGAGTTCCTGGAGCATCGAACTTATGTCGTTCGGAATCGAAAGAAGGTACTGCTGGTATCATAAAACGGTATGCCAGGATAACAGCGATTATGCCTACTGGGACGTTGATCAAGAAAATACTGGGCCAGCCAAAGTATTCGATCAACAAGCCACCCAAGCTGGGGCCAGCCATGTTGCCTATACCGACTACACTGCCGGTAATGCCCAGGGCTTTGCCCCTCTCATTATCGGGAAAGGAATTAGACACAATACCTATTCCCGTTGCCATCATCATACTAGCGCCTACAGCCTGAACCATTCGAAAGGCTACCAGCAAGAGCAATGAGGGTGCCAGGCTGCAAAATAGCGACCCCAAGGTGAACACGACGAAGCCAGAGGTATATATCTTTTCCATTCCCATGCGATCACCTAGTCGGCCAAACATAAGGAGAGTAGCAGTTATGACTAGCATATAGGCATTTGTGACCCACTGCACCGCACTCAGAGATATGGACAAAGCCTCGGCTATGCTGGGATTGGCAATATTCAGTATCCCACCATCCAGGGTGGACATGAAAATGCCGAGGCATACAATGATTAGGGTTTTCCATTTGTTGGCTAACTGCAAGAGCTAGAACCTTTCGAGACCATGGATAAATCAAATCTCTCTTAGGTGATCAAGTCATTGCGGAGCGATCAATGAGCTCAGAAGGTAGATGGTGGAAGAGATTGCTACGCCTTCGGCTCGCAACTTTAGTAGCAATAAAATGAGCATCAGTAGTACCCGCAAGGGTGCAATAACACGGTGGGGGCTTCTTTCACAGAAACGCAAGTTAAGAACATTTGCCTAACTTGTGGGTAGAATGCCGCTACTTGCGCTGCCAGAGATCATTTTACAATGGTCTCGAACCTTTCCTGTTTGTAATTCATTACTAATAGTACCATTTACTTTTGCAGCTTTGGTAATGATTTCGAGGGAGGAGTGAAATGGTGGATGTATTCCAATTGATTTTGCTGGCGGTTGTGGCGGAAGCCATTTGGGAAACCCTGAAGTTGGTATGGCAGAAGAAAAAACTTCATCCAGATGTACTAGGTTCACTAATAATAGGTATCCTCTTGGCGTTAGCGACCGGACTGAATTTTTTTGAACTGGTGGGTCTACCGATAATCAATCCTTATATTGGGCAGGTATTGACGGGAATCCTGGCTTCCCGAGGAGCCAACTTCATTCATGACCTGGTGAAAATTGCTCAGGGGATGAGAATCAGAGTAAATTCTTGAACTAATCCTGACCTAACACCGCCGTGATAACGTCACTAAGGTAGCGGGCACCATGGGATGCAATAGTCAGTGAGCCTTCTGCGGTACCGATTTCAAAAAGCAGGGCTCGAGGATAGAGATCTTGGTTATAATCGCCTCGTCCCATGTAGATACCTCTCATCAGGCCCGGGTAGATTTTGTCGGCCGTTGCTTTGATTTGCCGAGCAAACTCCAGATTGGCATTCATATTAGGATTGGAGCGCCCGATGACGATCATGACCTGGGCCGTTTCAACACCATTAATGGTGGTCATATAGGCACTTAAGGGAGCAGAGTCCCGATGAATGTCAAAAATAGCTTCAGGAGTGTCTTTAAGGGCTTGTACAGACGTTCGCCGAGAACGGCTGTAAGCATTAATATCGTGAGGGTTATGATTGTTCTTTTTATGAACGACAGTGAAACCGTTGCGTCTAAGTGCTTCCGCCATTGCGTCGCCTACTTTCAGAATATCACCATCGGGTGGTTCAGCAGACTTGCCGGAAGTCAGAATATATGACTCATCATTATGGGTATGATAAATGGCCAGCTTTTTGCCGGCGGTGCGCAGAATCAGGTTGTTGGGATAATGAAGGGTGACTGCAGGCAATGAGTCACTAGATATTCCTGCTTGAGCATTGGTTTGTGTTTTGCGACGGGCTAGAGCCTTATCGCCATCAACACGTATAACGATGTAATGAATATCCTCAGCACTGATATACTCATCGTTGACCGTAACCGGCAGTCCAGTTTGCAATATCAGATTTCCTTCGGTATCACGTACGGTCACGTAAGCCGTACCCGCCTGGTCATCGAAATCACCTGGTTTTGCTGGCTGAGGTGTGTTCATGGTGTTGACTATATATGAGATAGCCATAACTCCCAGTAAAAGACCAAAGAATATCCATAGGTAGCGCCGATTGGTAGATGATTCCATAAATAAACCGCCTTCCCCACATAGTCAAATCTATTATTTGAAGAAGGCGGTTGGTTTATGCGGTTTAATAAACAACTATAGATTGGTGTCCCAGCTATCTAAATAGCTCTGCTGTTCATCAGTAAGAGTATCGATGTTAACCCCCAGGGACTGAAGTTTCAGTCGGGCTACCCTGTTATCGATCTCTGCCGGTACATTATAGACATGATTGCCCAGCTCTTCCCGATGCTCAATGACATAGATCAGAGATAGTGCCTGCAGGGAGAAACTGGTGTCCATGACCTCAGCAGGATGGCCATCACCTGCAGCCAAATTGACCAAGCGCCCTTCAGCTAAAAGATATAATTTTCGGCCATCGGCCATAACGAATTCCTCAATAGTGTTCTTCAGTACTCGGGTGCTGACAGCCAGGGCACGCAGATCGTCTTTGCTGATTTCTACATCAAAGTGTCCGGCATTAGCCATAATGGCGTTGTCTTTCATGACTTCCATATGTTCGCGGCGGATCACGTTTATATTCCCGGTCACAGTAATAAATATATCCCCTAGTTTGGCAGCCTCACTCATGGGCATAACCTGGAAACCATCCATGATTGCTTCGTTAGCCTTGATGGGATCGATCTCCGTAATTATGACCTTGGCTCCCATACCCAATGCCCGCATGGAAACCCCTTTGCCACACCAGCCATACCCGACTACTACCACGTATTTGCCGGCTACAACCAGATTGGTGGTACGGTTGATGCTGTCCCAAACAGACTGCCCGGTTCCATAACGATTATCAAACAGGTACTTCATATATGCATCATTGACGGCCATCATGGGGAAGAGCAGAGTCTGATTAGCATCCATGGATTTTAGGCGGACAATGCCGGTAGTCGTCTCCTCACAACCGCCGATCATATTACGGGCTTGGTCGGGACGATCCTTATGTAACATGGTGACCATATCGGCACCATCATCGATTATCGCATCGGGTTTGGTATCCAAAGTCATTTCTAAAAAGCGATGATATTCCTCGGTGCTCTCACCGTGGATGGCATAGACAGTGATGCCCGAATCTACCAGGGCAGCAACAACGTCATCCTGAGTTGAAAGGGGGTTGCTGGCACAGGCTACTACATCGGCACCTGCTGCTTGTAAGGTTTGCAACAAATAACCGGTTTTTGCTTCCAGGTGCAGGCAACAGGCTATGGTCTTGCCTGCCAACGGTTGGGTTTGTTCAAACTCTGCCTTGAGTATATTCATAATCGGCATATTCTGGCTAACCCATTCAAGCTTTTGATAACCATAAGGAGCCAGCCCTATATCTTTAATAATAGAGGGCCGAGATATTCTATCCTGGGGAACGGCGTTCATGAAGCGACCTCCTTTAAGGAATGATTTAGGAAAAGTTCTACACATAGAACATTATAAGCAAAACAGGTTACAATAGGAAACACAATCTGTTAACATTATTAAAAACCTGAACTTTTTAATGAGGGGATATCAGTGAAGGTACTAATGTTCAGCTGGGAATATCCTCCCCACATGGTGGGGGGATTAGGACAGCATGTTTTTGACTTGAGCCGCTTCTTAGCTGCTCAAGGTGAAACGGTGCACATCATTACTCCCCACGTGGACACTTATCCTGATTATTGGATCGAAAACGGTGTGCACGTGCATCGCGTAGGTTTAGCTGCTCGTGAAGGGGAGGATTTCAAGTCGTGGACTTTTACTTTCAATAGTGAAGCCATTCGAGAAGCAGTCCGTCTTAATGGAATGGTGGGCGGATTTGATGTAGTTCACGCCCATGATTGGCTAGTTGCTTATGCCGGGCGCTCGCTAGCCAAAATTTTTGAAATCCCTCTGGTTGCTACTATCCATGCCACTGAACATGGGCGTAATTTAGGTATTCACAACCGCATACAAATGGAAATCAACGAAATCGAAAAAAACCTGGCCCTGGAATCGGATCTAGTTATTTGCTGCAGTAACTACATGCAGGAAGAAGTCTGTAACTTATTCGGTCGGGCCCGGGGCGACCTGAGGATAATTCCCAATGGAGTCGATCCTGATTTGTTTACCTCTTTGCCTGATGAACCTCGCTTCAAGATAAAAGAGGAAGACAAAGTGGTATGTTTTATGGGTCGCTTGGTGCCGGAAAAGGGAGTATGGCAGCTGATCGAATGTTTCCCGCAGGTACTGGAAAAAGAACCACGAGCAGTTCTTTACATAGGTGGACGTGGGCCGCAAAAAATGCAGTTAGAAAAACTGTCCCGTGATCTAGGGATAGCTGACCGGGTGATATTTACCGGCTTCATAGCCAAGCAAGACCGCAATTATGTTTATGATCGAGCCAAGGTTGCTGTCTTTCCTAGTTTGTATGAACCATTTGGCATTGTGGCCTTGGAAGCCATGGCTACTTACACACCGGTAATAGTCGGCGATGTTGGCGGTTTAGCCGAAATTGTTGATAACCGGAAAAATGGTGTGAAAGTGACCCCTGGCAACGTAGACGAGTTAGCTCAGGCTATTATCGAACTATTAATGGATACCGAGTTTGCCAATCATTTGCAGGAAACTGGCTATGAAACGGTGAAATCTGTTTATGGGTGGAACGTTATCGCCCAAAACACTCTGGAAGTATACCGGGAAGTGATCCAAAGTAAGAATCGACTACTGGTGGAAGCTTGAAAGGAAACGAAGCTTATTATTTATTAGAGGACGTGTAGCCTTTGAATGCTAGAATAATGATGGTGCTGCACAGCCACATTCCCTATGTAAAAAGACAGGGTAAGTGGCCCTTCGGAGAAGTATGGCTCTTCGAAGCTATGGCAGAAACATATATTCCCCTGCTGATCAACTGGCTGAAACTATGCGACGAGGGGAAAGAGACTCACATCACCATGAGCTTTAGCCCGGTTCTACTGGAACAACTGAACTCCAAGTATATCAAACAGGAATTTGTCAAGTACCTAAAAGAACGGGAAGCCATGTCCAGAGCTGATGAACGATATTACCTATCACAGAGTGATCGAGAGTTTGCTAGGATCGCTGCTTATTATGCTAATTTTTATCGTGATATCCGCCGCGATTATGAGATGGAATTGGATCGCGATGTCATACAGGCCTTAAGGTTTTTACAGAATCGCGGACAGTTGGAGATCATCACCACAGCTGCTACTCATGCCTATTTGCCGCTGCTGGATCGCGCCAGCCTAGAAGATCAGGTATATTGGGGCAAACGTTTGTATGAACAGCTGTTTTCTATTGAACCTCAGGGATTTTGGTTGCCAGAGTGCGGATACTTCCAGGGAATAGAAGACGTTTTAATAGAAAATGGCTTTAAGTACTTCTTTGTGGACAGCCATGCGATTGAAGGTGGCAAACCTTTGGGTGCCATGAGTCCTGGTGGTAATGGTGAGGAAGTTGAGATCGAAACATTTGCTGCCACTGGTCTCAGTACTTATCGTCCTTACCGTGTGGAAGACCGCGACATAACAGTTTTTGGCCGTAACTCCATGGTTAGCCAGCAGGTATGGTCAGCTGATTATGGCTATCCCGGAGACGAGGCTTACCGGGAATTCCACAAATCTTCTGAGCGTTCTGGTTTTAAGTATTGGCGGGTAACGAACCGTAGTCAGTCACTTGATAAAAAGCAACCTTATGATCCAGACAGAGCTCAACTGAAAGTTAAACAGCATGCGGCCCATTTTGTACAGAATCTGGAGAATACGGGGAAGCGTGCTGTGGAAATGGGCTTTAACTCTCCCTTAATTATTGGGTGTTATGATACCGAATTGTTTGGTCATTGGTGGTGGGAAGGGATCAACTGGCTCAATGAAGTTCTGAATTGTATTAATAACAGCCCGGAAATTGATCTGGTCTTGCCTTCTCAAATCAGTCCTGCCACGCACGAAGCTAGAGTATTTGAATCTTCCTGGGGAATGGGTGGCAAACACTATGTGTGGGAAAACGCTGAAACTGCCTGGATGTGGGATATTATTCGCAAAGCCGGTGAGGAATATCAGAGTCTAAAAGGATTAGAGCAGGAGACTTTGATGGGGCAGCGTGCCATGTCTCAGGCTATCAAGGAGTTAATGCTGATCCAAAGCAGTGACTGGTTGTTCATGGTCAGTAATAACTTGACGCGCGATTATGCCATGAAACGGTTTTTTGAACACTACACAAAACTCCTGCGACTAACCCATACCGTGCGTTACCAGCAGTTTGATGATACTTTCAGGGATTGGCTACGTCGCATTCAATATGAAGACGATTTTTTCAGTTACCTGTAATGACGGAGGTGCTTTATGAAAGGGCATATAGCCTTTTGTCCCCATTTTCACCAGCCTCATTTTCAGTTGCACCGAACTAGAGAAGAGGCTTTTAAAAACTCTTATAGGCCCTGGCTGCAACTGCTGTCACAGGCGGTAAGTCTGGATAGTTTTTATATTAATCTTCATTTTTCCGGACCATTCCTATACTGGCTAAGAGATACCAAACCAGAGTTTCTAGATCATTTTAATACTCTCTTAACTAGCGGGAAAATAGGACTTCTGGGCGGCTTGGCCGATGAGCCTTTTATTCAGCTGTCTTCACGTACCGATGATGTATTATATCAAATGCAAAAATATGATGAACTATTGACCAGAGTAACAGGAGTCAGTGCTGCCGATTGGCAGGGGATCCATCTAGTGGAACGCGAGTGCGGAGAAATGCTATTATTTCAAGCGGCCCAAGCAGCTCGTGCCTTGCAAGCCTCTCCCATATTCTATCTGGATGCGGAGACCTTTTATGTTCCGCATTTTTCTTATCCCGGTTCAAGCCATGATTATTGTCTTAAACATTTTGGGTTTACGGATCCGGTGGCTAAAACTACGATTGGCCATCTGCCGCAATCCTTGCTGTTTTTCGGACTTAGAGATGAAATCAATGGACAAGAATACCTGAGTCTACCTGTACACAGTCAATTTCGCTATCAATTGCTGAAAAGACAGAGCTTTACCGGGGAAGATCGGATCAAAATAAAACCCAAACACTACTACTTCTATATAAAAGACGCTCTTGAGCAAGCCTACAATCATGTGAGGAAGCTGGGCAAGCCACTGGAACCTCTCTTGCTCATCTTTGAAGATGCTGAAAAGTTTGGACAGTGGAGTAAGGATCCTCAAGGTGATCGAGAATGGCTTATGGAGTTCTTCACACTGGTTGATAAAGACCCGGACTTGGATTTTGTAGGATTAAAGGACTATCTAAATACCCACGGTTATTTGGATACTTACCCAGCCAGCTCCAGTCATAGCTATCCGGAATGGGAGAATTGGACAGCCCGAAGGGGCATACGGGGAGTAACCTTTGGCGATGAGCGGCTGCGCAGAGTGATATGTCGGTTACGTGATGCCGAGCGCCTTCAGGATCATTTTGAAAAGACCGTATTGCAGAAGCTGACTATACAGACTTCATTACCGGAATTAGCTCCGGTCATGCAAAGATCACTTCTGAATTCTGCGGAGAGATACCAGATAGTAGAAAAGGTTTTGGAGCACCATTATCCGGATTGGTCGCCTTTGTATAGGCTGGTGAATCGGGTCAGACATCTGGTGTACCAGGAGGATCCTAAATGGGCCAGTCGCCACCCCAGTTATGGTTCATCTCCATTTTACGATATGCAGGGTTTAGCCTATCTGGAAATAGCCATGCAAGTGCTTAAGGAAATGCTGAAAGAAATGAACGCATTTGATGAGGAAGAGACTCAGTGTAGGGACTGGGATATGGATGGCCAAGATGAAATAGTTGTAGAAAAAGGTCAACAGGCGTTGGTATTGGATAGAGTAGGCGGTTGCATTGTCTATCAACACGTTTTGGCACCGCAGGTAACAGAGAGCCTTGAACAGGCCAGTCAGTTGCTTATTAAAGATTTTAAGCGCTTGCGTGCCTATAACCATATATATAAAAACTCGTATCCACTGGTAATGACGGAAAGTGACAGTGATTTGAAACAGCAATTTTATCCGGAGGGGGGGCGGCGCGAAGTCACGCGAAACTCTATGCGCTGTGCCATATGGATTACTATGATGGATCAGGAAGTAGCAGTGGGAAATTTCGATACCTGTACCTACAGCATAGAGCCGATACAGTTTCAGGATGGCAAGACCCTGATAAAAATGAGCACGCAAGCCACGGTGGAGTTAGTCGGCCACGATCCTGTCAATATATTCCTGGAAAAAACGTTTATAGTGGATGAAAATTCTCTGCAGGTTCAATTTCATGCCCACCAGGATCGAGTAGTGGAGAACTTACAGATTTTCCTGGTGCCGGAGCTAGTTACTTCTGCAGCACCATCAGATGAAAGGCATTTTAAACCCTGTGCATGGGTGGGAATCCCTCCCTCCTCACAGGAAAAACAGGCTGTGGTACAAATGCATAATGTTGTCGCCATAGAGGGAGACAAAATCAGATACTTTGACTATGAAAAGGAATTAGCGACCGTAGAGCGAATGGATTATCTGTATCGATTGGATGGTGCTGATGGGGAAAGTTATTATAATCGCATCAGTTATCAATTGGGAGAAAACACTCCTTTGCATCGATTGGAAATAAGGCCGGCGGTCAGTAATTATTACCAGGATTATGTGTACGAAGATCAGAGTCGCTTAAGCTATCATACTTCAGGACTCATGATACGCCCCTGGATACCCTTTGATAAGGGGCAAGCTTCCCTGCAGGTTCAAGCTACTTGGGAGCTCAATGTCCAAGGAGATCCTGGTATATATGAGGAAGTATTACCACTAATAGATGGATGTATTGGTTAGAAACCAGTAGGAGGAGAGGGCATGATCTTAAGAGAGTTTTTTGATTACTATTTCAATTCAGTGGAACCAGACGTTCTTAGTATTTACCAGCAATTGATGCCGGGAGTCAGTGATTTATCAAGTAGCTATGAAAGTATGTTCTCCAGGAATGATGATGAGGCTATCGCCTTTTTGCTCAAGTTTCATCAGGCCACCTCAGAACTACGCAATAGCAAGCCTCATCAGGCTATTCTATTTAATGTACATAACAATGTATGTTTTCCATTTTTTGTTGAGTATCTCTGGAAAGTAATGAGCCCTAGTGATCGGGAAAAATTAGTACAACAAGCCGGAACTGATAGTTTAGAGGACATTACGGCTCGCCTTAATGATGATGTAGAATTACGCAACTGGTTCAGAAGGGAAATTGGATCTGTTTTGAGCCAACAGGATCTGTTCACTCTCAATGAGATCATTGCCCTGCAGAATTTTTCCTCCGGTGGCGAGTATTCCTTTCTAAAGTATGTCTATCCCGACATTCAGAAATTGGAGGGGAAGGTCTTAGATGCTGGATGTGGCGCTGGTTTTGCCACTCTGGTAATGAGTCAGTATGCGTCTGTGTTTTCCATTGATGCCTGTAAAGCCCGGTTGGAACGAGCCATGGCACTCTCTAACATGATGAAAAATGGGGAAAAGACCATATTCCCCAAAGTAATAGATCTTATCGAGGAAGAGTTGGGTGGCATTCAGGTTGAGTGTGAATTCCCTTCGGCAGATGATCTGCTATCTGGTACTTGCAAGGAAGTCACCTTTGTAGAAGGCAGTATTGATGCTCTACCGTATCCAGACAATTACTTTGATGCTATCAACTGCCTGGATGTATTGGAACATACCTATTCTCCAGAAGCAATCGTAGAACAATTTGCCCGGGTACTGAAACCTGGTGGACGGGTATTTATAACTGCTCCTACCCGTTATGGTGAAGTAGAGCAGCATATTCATGAGAGCATCGAAGGAACGCTGTTTCCGGCTATGCTGCATATGCATCATTTTGACCCTCAATCATTGGCCGATATGTTTAAGCGGCATGGTTTTACCACAGTAGAGATTACTCCCTTTGACTTTATGAGCTGGGAAGAGTTTATGGAAATAGCCGATCGTTCTCCAGCACGGGAACTAGCCGAAGAACTAAGGGCTCATCCCTTTGATCAAGTAGCCCTGCAGTTGTTTGCGGTATTTGAAAAGGTCTAGGAAATTGTAGGGGCGGGCCTTCTGTAAGACCCACCTGTGACGATTCGCGCGAGTCCGGGGACCGTCCCCGAACTTGCGCTTATCTCCATTTTTCCACCCAATAATAATCTATATCCTTTACCCCAAATTCCCGGGCATTGCTTCTGCTCCAATAGTCGCCAGAACCATAATAAACATCGATCCAATAAGGAGAATCTGCATGTAAACGATAGTTTACATCTCCGGTGTCTATGACCTGCAAAGTAGCAAATGATTGCCCATTGATTTCCAGAGGTTCTCGTAGATATAGAACCGTGTCGTAGGGAATGATTGGCTGCAGTGGGTCGCCTCTTGCGTTCACCGGGTAGCGGGGATGAACAGCTACTGCACCAAAGAAGTATGACTGACCACTGGAAGAGAGCGCATTTCCTGAATGATTAGTATAAGCCGTACACCTTTGATCCTCAACGGAGAACATTACTGCCCAGTCTTCATCGGTAGGAACGGGCCTTCTCTCAGGTTCTAACTGATTCACCCACCATATGATTGCCCCTAATAAAAGCAGACCTACCAGTATCACTATGGCATATAGACGATATTTACTAACCAGCATGCGATCATCCCCCTTGACTGTTTCTTTATTTTGCATAAATAAATTGATTGTCATTCTGTCGCCCGGAGGAAATCTTAGGTCATTTCTATATATAACATAAAATAATAGCAAAACTATCTGTAGCGCATGATATAATAACGTAGAACTCAAAGGGAAGGAGGCTGGATGGGTTGGTGAAGAATATGGGAATTGAACAGTCTCTATTTGAATATATATGTCACTCCGTAGAGAATACCCCCTTTTATCAACTGGTGGGCATTCGCCTTTCCGCGCTGGGAGTGGGTCAGGCTGAGTTCAAATTGATAGCTTCACATCAGCACACTAATCCTATGGGTCTTTTGCATGGCGGAGTGTTGATGTCTTTAGCGGATGCTGCCATGGGAAACGCCATTCGTAGTATGGGGATCCGAGGAGTTACCGCTGACTGCTCGACCGCTTTTGTGGCAGCAGCAAGTATACAAGGGGAACTGCTGGCTCAGGGAAAGGTGGTCAAAGCAGGGAAGAGACTGGTCTACACTAGGGCCGAGGTCTATTGTGATGGTAAAATCGTGGCTGATGCAAAGGGTACTTTCGCCAATATAGGTACCATAGATCTCGACGAAACAAGGTGAACAACATGAATAAGCAATTGTTTAAGGCGCCTCAATATTGTTTAATAACGTTCGCCACTACCTCCTATGCTCTTAAGGCCGAACGGATTCTCAAAGCAGCCGAGGCTGATTTTATCATGATACCAACTCTTCGAGAGATTTCATCCAGTTGTGGTTTATCGATAAAATTCCTGCCTGAGCAACTGGATGAGTACGCTGCTGAACTCGAGAAAGGGCAAGTACCTATTGAGTCGGTTTATAATGTACAAAAGATCGGCCAGCGCAATTCCGTTGAAAAACTCGAACTGCAATAACGATAGTAATCAGGCGATGTAGAGAGCCGTTTTCAGAACGGCTTCAGACCGTCAAAAAAAGGCTAATAGCTGCGTTAACTCGGAAAGCCCGTTCAATCAACGTACCTAATGTACGCCTCAACACGGGCTTCCCGGTTGCCTTGCCCTTATCCTTTTTTGCTCGCTCTGGCAAGGTGTCGATTTTTACGACACCCTGGAGCCGTTTTCAGAACGGCTTTTTCTATTTCAGCTCGCCAGTAAGTATATAATGGGCTAAGCTTTAGAAATAAAGTATAAAACTAGGGTAGGTATCATGAAAGAATTTACTCCTGATAATGTGGTAGCTGTTTTCCAACCTCAAGGCCCCTTGCATAGGGTGATCCCTGACTATCATTATCGTGAAGAACAAGCTTCTCTGGCGCAAGAAGTGGCTTATGCTCTGAACAATAGTGAATTTTTAGTGGCTGAGGCAGGTACTGGGGTGGGAAAAACCTTAGCTTATTTAATTCCTGCTGTAGCCTGGTCAGTGCAGGAAAAAGAACGAGTGGTAGTGGCCACCCGCACCCGTGCTTTACAGCAGCAAATAATGGAGAAAGACATTCCGGCACTGCAGCAGATTTTGCCCTTTGAGTTCGAAGCCGCTGAACTGAAGGGACGCGAGAATTACCTGTGCTGGAACAAGTATCAAAGTATCCTGGGCGGACGTCGCTCTCTGGACGCCAAAGAGGAGCGTTTTATTGAAATGATTTTGACCTGGGCGGAACGAACCAAAAGCGGTGACCGTATGGAACTGCAACTGCCCTGGGAAATGATGAAACACTGGCCGTTGCTGGCAGCTGACCGCTATTACTGTCGCAAGGATCTATGCAAATATCACGATAAATGTTTTCGACTGAAGGCTTTTCGCAGGTGCCAGAAAGCAAATCTAGTGGTGACCAACCACTCACTGTTATTGGCTGACATAGGGGTAGACCGACGTCTTTTGCCTGAGTACAGTTGCCTGGTGATTGATGAGGCCCATAGTTTTGATCGGGAGGCTTTTGACAAATTATCTTGTGTATTAAACCGATTTGATATCAAAAGATGGTTTTCCAACCTGTATCATCGCGAAGTAACTCATGAAAGAGGCTATTTACAAGCTTTGCGATCACGTTTTGCTCATTTGGCAGAATCCATTAACGCTCTTCGTCCTCTCATCGAGCAAGGGAGTCGGCTAGCAGAAGAGCTGTTTACTAAAATGGATCAGCATTTGGGTAAGGGGAGTGAATACTCTCGGTCCATTTCTCCGGCAGAGTTGGAGAGCAACTGGTTTAATGAGATTATTAATACTTATCTGGAGTGGCAAGCTGGACTTAACTTGCTGTTGAGGGATATGGAAAAACTGGCTCAGGAGATGCAGGGAGAGGAAGAAGCCGCGGATATCCAGAGCTACATTACGCAATTAAAAGAGTTCTCTCATAGAGCTTTCATTATTTTCGAAGAAGATTTAAATCGTGATGACCGTCTGTTGTGGGTCAGCACCACCCGAGGGAAAATTGAAGAAATCTGTTCGTCTCTACTGGAGATAGAGAATGAATTAGATACCGGCCTGTTTCAACACCTTTCCAGTTTAATAATGGTATCAGCCACTATGGCAGTTGAGGATTCTTTCGATCATATCATTCGCCGTAACGGTTTGATTCGTTATCAACAAGAAGGCCGCATCAGAACTCTGTTGGAACACTCACCTTTTCGCTACGAGGAACAAGCCTGTCTTTTGATGATCAAAGATATAGTGAATCCCTCTCATGAACAGTTCAGTTATCAGGTCACCGAGACTCTGTTCCATACAGTGGATGCTGTAGATGGGCGGGTCATGGCTCTGTTTACTTCCCGAAAACAATTGGCAGAGGTGAGCGCATTGTTGCGGCCCATGTTAGAAGAAAAGGACATTAACCTCCTGGTTCAACATGAAGATGGGGATTTTGGGGCCTTGATGGACGGTATTCTGAATAGTGAAAAGGCTTTGCTGATGGGATTGGAAACTTATTGGGAAGGGGTAGACCTGAAAGGTGATCTGCTCAAATGCCTGGTGATGGTCAAATTGCCTTTCCGCTCACCTTCTGACCCTTACGCCAGCGCAGCAGAAAAATATTGCCGTTACAATCGTCTTAACACCTTCAGCTATTTCATGCTACCGGATGCAGCGGTCAGGTTTAAGCAGGGAATAGGACGTCTGATCCGCAGCGAAGAGGATCGTGGGGTTGCTATCATATTGGATAACCGCATAGCTAAACAATCCTATGGCAAGATATTCCAAAACAGCAGTCCTATACCCAACCGTCTTACCATAAATCGCGACGAGATATCGCAGCATATCGCCGAATGGATCTAATACTGCTTGGGTAGGATCAGTTTTTAAGGGGGAACCTTTTCTAATAGATTTTCATATTAATAAATAACTTTAGCAAACGCACAAGGAGGCAGTGAATGTGAAAGTCTATTATTTCAGAATTCCCATCTTTTTCCGCAACTTCTTACTTAAGATTTGGGGTTAGGCATAAGTCCAGTCGTGGAAGGGTAGGCCCTAATAGAGGGAGTTAAATGCCAGGGGGGCCAGGCCAATGCCAGGTTTAAGGTTTATCGTGGGGCTGTGCCTGATTGCAGTCGGTTTATTGCTTCTATGTCTATCATAAAGAAAAGAAAACAAAATGTTAGAGCCGGAGGTAGCCGGCTCTTGTTTTTTGGCCAATGGTCTGAACCCCTCTGGCAATTCTAAGCGGTCTATACTTCGCTCAAACCTATACCAAGAATGCCTCCTAGACCACCAGCAGTAACTGTAATGGCTAACGTACTCAGGAAGGATTTAAAGCTGATCAAATCTGGGTAGAATCCGATAGTTCCAATGATCATAAGTATGAAAAACGCTAATCCGATAGTCATACCTCGTACTAGCCCTTTACTCCCATATTGCCGGCTTACCGAACATCCAGCTGAAAAAACCGTTATTATCAGTATCAGTTTGCCCAGGGTGGGTAGGAGAGTCTCCTTGATTCCACTGTAGTAGACAACCATGGCGGTAGCCAGACATAGAAGCAGAGACCACAGCAGAGCTTTGCCAATAGTTTTCAGTTCAATGGATGCTTTTCCGCTCAATGGCAGCACCTCCTTATTTCGAAGTTATGATGAGTGAATGATTAATATGACTGAAAAACGGCTGGTTGGTTCAGTCGGTGACTGTCGCTTTAGAGCGTTATCTGTCATCATGGCAGAACATTAGTCGAGGTCTAATGAAGCCGCTTAACCCGGCATAGAAATAGATAAAAACCGGATGGGGGAAGCTGGCTTGGATCAAGTGCTATTATGGAGCATGCTGGCTGGGATCTGCACAGCTATTGGAGCTATTATGTTATTTATCAAACGACGCTGGAGCAGTGCCAGTCTAGCCGTTTTCTTGGGTTTAGCTTCAGGGGTCATGGTGGCTGTAGTAGTGTTTGATATGCTTCCTTCGGCAGTGGCCTATGCCGGGTTTGGATCAACTATCAAAGGCGTGGCAGGAGGCTTCCTGATTGTATATTTGTTTGATCGATTTGCTTTCGAAAAACTTTCCCAAGGTGATACGTTGATAGGCTTGGGCTATTTGATCATGTTAGGGATCGCTATGCATGATTTGCCTGAAGGGATGGCTATTGCCCTTGGTCACGAAATGAAGGATCGAACCGGTATGGTGATAGCACTGGGTATAGGAGTCCACAACATTCCAGAAGGCATGGCCATCGCCGCTCCCTTGATTATGGGTGGGGTACGGCGATTTCGGATTTTGATACAAACGGCTCTTATTGGCCTCATAACACCTTTAGGCACCATTTTAGGGCGGGAGGTTGTTCTAAAATTGTCGTTTATGCTGCCCCTCATGTTGGGCTTGGCCTCCGGAATAATGCTTTACCTGGTTCTGTTTCAGCTTTGGCCTCAGGCAAGCGTACAGAATCGACATACCCGCTGGTATGGATTCTTTCTGGGCATGCTGATAATATTCACAGCTACTTTTATTTGATCTATGCCACAGGTATAAAAACATAAGGTCTCTCTTAAACTAAGTCAAAATGTTTAAAGGAGACCCTCTATTGAATTGGTTATATATAGGAATCGCTGCCCTCTCAGGTGCAGCTATGGCCTTGCAGGGAACTTTTAATGCTACTCTTGGTAAAATTTTGGGCCTGTGGGAATCGACCTTGATAGTACATCTCATCGGGACTCTAGTTGCCCTGTTAATCATTTTTGTAGCAGGAATGGGGTTTGGAAATATCAGCAAATTGAGCCAGGTGCCCTGGTGGGCTTATCTGGGTGGTCTGTTGAGCGTGATCATCATTTATGCAGTAGCTCGTTCCATACCGCAAATTGGCGTGGGCAATGCTACTACGGCCATCATTGTAGCCCAAATATCCACAGCTATTTTGATTGACAGCCTAGGTATTTTCGGTATGAAGAAACTCGATTTTCAATGGTTAGATCTGCTGGGGGTAATATTGTTTGTTGTGGGAGCCCGAATTTTACTGATAGATTAATTAATATATCAGAATGCAAAGGGGATGTTTACCAGCACCACGATAACAGCAATTAATACCATTACTACACCAATAACCCCGCTCCAGAAGGGAACCGGATAAAGATATTTGGCCAGGTCAATGTAATAGGAGACCAGGTCTTCTTTTTTTATGTGACTATATTTCTTAGTGGCTAACAGATAAGTAGAGTAGGTAAAGGCTACTAACCCTAAACCAATCGCTAGCAGAAGCAATCCAACTTTCACTTCTAAACCTCCTATCGTCATATCTATGATTATAATCAAAAACCGCTCGGGGACAAAACATAATACCTTTATACCAGGAATAGGAAAAGCCAACCGCAAATTGCTGTTATAATAGACTAATAGCTGATGTGTTCCGGGAGGTAGGGGAATGAAAGTTGTCCATATAGTCGGCCGGGCTGGTAGTGGTAAAAGCCGTCTGATTTTTAATCAGATCAAAGACCAGTTAGACAAAAACGATGGCCGTAAGTTGATATTATTAGTTCCAGAACAGTTCACACTGCAATCGGAAAGAGACTTGATCCAATACCTGCAGCTTCCTGGAATTATGCAGGTGGAAGTGCTGAGTTTTGACCGATTAGCGGAACGCATTATTGATGAAGTCGGCGGAAAGACTCGCATCATGATCGATGAACAAGGTCGTCACATGGTCTTGCGTAAAATAATTGATGATCTGGCTCCTGAACTCACCATCTACCAGAAGGTCAGCCGTCAGGATGGCTTTGTGCAGTTTGTGAGCACTTTTATTTCTGAGCTTAAGAACTACAACATTACGTTAGAGATGTTGAGTCAAGCTAGTGAAGATCTACCTGACACTTTGGCAAACAAACTCCATGATATTGCTTTGATCTATGAGTATTTTAATGATTACTTGGGCAGCCGCTATTTGGATTTAGATGACCGCTTCAATTTGGTATTGGAGAGGATTCATGAATCAACATTTTTGCGTAACAGTCTGATCTGGATGGACGGCTTTACCACTTTGACCCCTCAGCAGCTGAGTATAATACAAAAAATGTTGCAGATCTCCTCCGGGCTGACTTGTGCCTACACCCTGGATTTAAGTGATCGATGCCGCGACCAAGAAGTATTTGCACCAACCCGCCGTGCCTATGAAGCCGTACAGCGGCTGGCGTTGGATCTCAAATTGCCCCAGGAACATATCCACCTTAGTGGTGAGCTATCTGATCGCAGTAGAGCGCTGTCCCATCTGCAACAGGAAATTTATGCTTACCCTCATCATACATACCAGGGTGAGGTCTCTGGACTCAATTTATATGCGGCAACTACCATATACCTAGAAGTGGAACGGGCAGCTGCCGAGATCATGCGTCTGGCTCGTGAAGCCCAATTGCGTTGGCGCGATATGGTGGTTATTTGTTCTGATATGGAACGGTACGGCCATCTGATCAGCCGTAGTTTTCAGGAATACGGCATTCCCTATTTTACGGATAGCAAACGGGACATAATGAGCCATCCTTTGGTGGAATACATTCTCTCTTTGTTGGACATGTTCAACAAAAATTATCGGTCTTTGGATGTATTGCGCTATCTTAAAACCGGCTTGACCGATTTGCAGATCGACGAAGTTGAAATTTTGGAGAATTACGCCATCACTTACGGTATAAAAGGTGGGCAGTGGAAGCAGGAATTCAGTCTGGGTAAAGATCTTCCCCTGGAAGAGCTTAACTTTTGGCGGCACAGCTTTATGGATCCGGTTGCTAACATGGAACAGGCAATGCGCCAAGCTGCCACTGTGGGCGACTATACGGCCGGTCTTTATAATTTTCTTCAGCAGCAGGATATATTTATTCGCTTAGAAAAGTGGATCGATGAACTCAGAGCCCAGGGCAAATATGAGCTAGTGTACGAACACACCCAGATTTGGAACATCGTCATGCGCATTTTCGACCAGACGGTCGATATAATGGGGGATCAACCAAGTTCACTGGCTGAATACCGCCGCATTCTTGAGGCTGGTTTTGCTTCTTACCAGTTGGGACTAATACCCACAACCGTTGATCAGGTTCTTATCGGCGATATTGAACACTTAAAAAGCCGAGGCGTTAAAGCTTTATTTGTGTTAGGAATGAACGATGGCTTGCTCCCTTCAGCATCGGTTATAGACGGCCTGCTACTGGAGGAAGAACGTGGTGCATTAATCGAAAAAGGTCTGGAACTACCTGGGGGACGTCAACGAAGACTGGAAGAAGAACGCTTATCTATATATAGTATGCTGAGCAAACCCGAGGAGATGTTGTGGATATCTTATGCGCGGGCCGATGGGGAAGGACGCTCCTTAAGGCCATCCATACTGATTGACCGTTTAACCAGACTGTTTCCCGGGTTACCGATCCACAGTGATGTGTTACAGGATCGCGATGAGCAGTTAGCCATAATCGGCCCGCCCCGGAGCACGTTCAAACACTTGATTCAACAGATTCGCCAGTACCTGGATGGAGAACCCATGGAGGCCTTCTGGTGGCAAATCCTGTCTTGGTATCAACAGCACCCAAAGTGGCGTCCTATAATCGACCGTACTCAAGAGGCGTTGTTTTATAGCAATTCTGTATCTGGTCTCACCAGCCAGCATGTGGCCACTATATTCCCGCAACCTTTACGAAGCAGTGTATCTCGATTGGAGCAGTTTGCGGCCTGCCCGTTTGCTCATTTGGTGCGCTATGGCCTGCGGCCTCGGGAACGCAGGGAGTATTCTGTAGCCATGCCTGATATAGGGGAACTCCTGCACCAATGCTTGTCGTCTTTTGGTGAAGAAGTGGCTCGCCAGAAACTGCCCTGGAGTGACCTTACCACTGACCAGAGTGATCCCCTCGTGGATTCGATCATGGAAGGCTTAGTAGAGGAATATGGTGAAGGGGTATTTGCCAGTAGCCATCGTTATCTCTATATGGTAGAACGGCTAAAACGTATGGGCAGAACTACCGTTCAAGCGGTGATAAACCATGTACAGAAAGGAGACTTTCAACCGGCCGCCTTTGAGGTCAGCTTTGGTTTGAAAGGTCAATTTCCTCCCATTACAGTGGAATTGGCGGATGGCACTAAAGTGTTGCTGGAAGGTCGGGTGGATCGCATAGATATTCTGGAAGATGGTGAAGACAGTTATGTTAAGGTCATAGATTATAAAACCGGTAGTAAAAGTCTATCTCTGGACGAAATGTACCATGGGTTATCCCTGCAGTTAGTGGTATATATGCGGGCGATCTTAGAGCAGGCCAGTTATTGGGGCTTGGATAGTCTAAAGCCAGCCGGTGCTTTTTATTTTCACATCCATGATCCTTTAGTTCGAACCGATGATATGATTGCTGAGAAAGTCCAACAAGCCATGCGGAAACAATTTCGCATGAAGGGGTTAGTGCTCAAAGATCTTCGCCTACTAAAAAGTATGGATCATGATATTAAAGGTGATTCAGCTATTATACCCGCAGCGGTCAATATTAACGACACGGTGCGGGAAACGCCCTCGGTGGTGGCGGAAGATGAATGGCCCATACTGCTGAACTATGCCGATAGTATGGTAAGCCGTCTGGCCCAGGAAATTATCCAGGGTAATGCATCCATAGAACCTTATTATCACGGTAAGGATAACGCTTGTGCCTTCTGCCCATATCATTCCATCTGTCAGTTCGATCCATTATTTGAGGACAATAGCTACCGTTATTTGCCCAAATATAATAACAGGCAAGCTCTAGAACTCATGCGCAGAAATGAGGTGAAGTAAATGCCGGAGTGGACTCCCCAACAGCAGCAAGCCATTGAAGCCCAGGGCAGTAATTTATTGGTGGCGGCTTCAGCAGGTTCAGGAAAAACCGCTGTGCTGGTGCAGCGTATTTTGCATATTATTATTGATCAAAAGGTTGATATTGATCGTCTGTTAGTGGTCACATTTACCCAGGCTGCCGCTGCGGAGATGCGCGAACGCATCAGTACCGCTCTGATGGAAACAATCGAAAAGGATGGCAACGACCCGCACTTGCGCAAACAGTTGCTCTTGCTAAATCATGCCCAAATAAGTACTCTGCACTCCTTCTGTAACCAGATAGTTCGCAGCTATTTTCATCTGATCGAGCTTGATCCTCGCTATCGCATTGCCGACCAAACTGAGGCGGGATTGATCAAAATGGAAGTTATGGAAGAACTGATGGAAGCGCAATATGAACAAAATGATCCCGATTTTATTGAGTTAGTGGAAATATTTTCTACCAGCCGGGATGATAGCCCGCTTAGAGATCTAGTTCTACAGATATATGATTTTATACAAAGCCAGCCTGATCCGCTGAACTGGTTGCAGGAAAAAACAGCCATGTTTATGGCGGATAAAGCGCAATTTAACGAAAGCAGTTGGGGCGTAGAGCTGAAGATGATACTTGAACAACGGCTCATGGCTATGGAGCAGCTTTTGGAACTAGCACAGGCGAAATGCCATATGCCGGGAGGATCACAGCGTCAACTGGAGACTCTGAACTTGGATCTTCAGCAGATGCAGGACTTGCGGACTGCATACTTCCAGCATGACCTCAGTGAATTCTATACTTTTATTAAGGATTTTGCACTTTCTCGCCTGAAATCAGCCGAAAAGGATGCCGATCAAGGATTAGTTACCCAAGTGAAGGAACTGCGCCAGGAGGCCCGGGACATACTTAAAAGCGTCATCGACGAATTACTGCCCCGTCATCCTGAAGAACTCATCGATGAGTTAAAACAGATACATAAGGTTATGCTTTCTCTTTATCGAATCGTAGAACGATTTACGGAACTATACCAACAACACATGATGGAAAAGAGTCTGTTGGATTTCAATGATCTGGAGCACTGTGCTCTATCTATACTGCGGTTTCCGGAGGCGGCTGACTACTATCGCCGCCGATTTGAATATATATTTGTTGATGAATATCAAGATAGTAATCCTGTTCAAGAGACCCTGCTCAATCAGATCAAAAGACAGGATAACATGTTCATGGTGGGTGATGTTAAACAGAGCATTTATCGATTCCGTCTCTCGGATCCCAGTTTGTTCATAGAAAAATACCACCATTTTCAGGTGGAGGAAGAGAGCATTGACCGTCGCATAAACCTGGATCGAAATTTCCGGTGTAGCCAGCCCATCATTGATGCAGTTAATTGTATTTTTGAGCATGTCATGTCAGCGCAGTTGGGCGAGGTAGACTATGATGAGGAAGTGAAACTGGTACATGGTACCCTGGAAAAGCCATTAAACCCGGGAGATGTTGAATTATTACTGATTGACCGTGACGCTCAGGCTGACCATGACGAGGAAGATGTACTGGAGGAAGCTGACCAGATTGAAATAGAAGCTCGTCTAGTGGCTCAGCGCATCAAAGACCTCTTGACCAAACAGGTCTGGGATACAAAGTTGAATGATTATCGCCCGGTCACTTATCGTGACATTGTCATTCTTATGCGATCTACCACTAGGTGGGTGGGAGTGTTTCAGGAAGTGTTTTTGGCGGAGAATATCCCTTGTTACGCAGATGTCAACAATGGTTATTTTGATACGGTAGAAGTGGGAATCTTTTTGGATTTACTCCGTCTGATAGATAATAAGCGCCAGGATATTCCTTTGGTAGGAGTTATGCGCTCACCCATTTTTGGTTTCTCCATGGAAGACTTGATCACTATCCGTGCCGAGAGCCCCGAGGTGCCCTTTTATGACGCGGTCATGAAATACAGCGACAGTAATGATGGCCAGTTAGGCCAACGGTTGTTAGCTATGATCGATCAGCTTGATCGCTGGAAAAAGGAAGCTCGTCTGTTACCCTTGGATACATTTTTATGGCAGGTTTTACTGGAAACCGGGTTCTATCATTACGTAGGCGCTATGCCTGGTGGTATCCAACGACAGGCCAATTTGCGTATACTCCATGACCGGGCCAGACAGTTCCAAAAAACCTCCTTCAAGGGATTATTCCAGTTCTTGCGTTATATAGAACAAATTCAGGCCAGCAGCGGGGACATGGATATGGCGAAGATTCTGGGGGAAAACGATAACCTGGTGCGAATGATGAGCATTCACAAAAGCAAAGGTTTGGAATTTCCAATAGTTATTGTGGCTGGAATGGGTCGGCTGTTTAACCTGAGAGATCTTGACAATCCACTGTTGTTGCATAAGGACTTGGGGTTAGGGCCGCGTTTTGTAAACCTACAATTGAGAGCCAGTATGGATACGATAGCTCGGAATATTGTCAAACAGAGGATCCGTTCTGAGAATTTATCAGAGGAGATGCGTATTCTCTACGTAGCGTGTACGCGTCCCAAGAATAAACTTCTTTTGGTGGGCTCAGTCAAGCAGATCGAGAGTGCCATGAAACGCTGGACTCGCCCCATGACTCATCACCAGTTAGCTAAAGCCCGTTGTTTTTTGGATTGGGTCGTACCGGTGATATTGCGTCATCCTCAAGGAAGTCCGCTGCATGATCGTATGACCACCACCTGGGAAGAACCCATGATCCAGGACACTTGCTGCTGGCAGGTTAAGATATTGAGCCGTTTCAGTCTGGGAGAAAAGTTGATGCACAAGCGCCAAAGGGCGGAAATAACTAGGGAGCTTTGGGCAGGGAAGCAGGTTATCCCACTTGCCGATGAACAAGAAGAAATATTTTCTATCCTCAATTGGAATTATCCTTTTAAGGAAAGTGAAACCCTACCTTCCAAATTATTTGTAACTCAGATTAGGGAAAACTACAAAGCTGACCGTCAGCAACTAGCTATACAGGTTCCTGAGGTGGTTAGCCAACCTCAATTTGTCGATCCAGTCCCCCGACTCAATGCACAACAACGTGGTACAGCCATGCATAAAGTGATGCAGCACCTTAGCCTTACAAATATGGATGGCGCACTTGACTCGCTTTCCTCCTTATTGGAGATTTTGGTGGATCGAGAAATACTGACGGCGTTGGAGGCGGAGTCTGTAGATTTGGAGGCCGTTCAGGTTTTTGTAAATTCGCCCTTGGGTCAACGAATTAAAAGTGCTAGCCGAGTTTATCGTGAGGCGCCTTTTAATCTGATTTGCCCGGCTAATGAAGTAATAAGCGGAGAGAATATCAGTGGTGAAAACCTATTGGTGCAGGGAGTTATTGATCTGTACTTTGAAGAAAATGATGGTTTGATACTGGTAGATTATAAAAGCGACCGTATTACCGAATACAACTTAGAGAAAAGGGTAGAGCATTATCAGAATCAAGTTTACTGGTATCGGCGTGCCCTCGAACAAATACATGGCAAACCTGTTCGGGAGATGTATCTTTACTTTTTTGATAATCGGGAACTGATTAAGCTGTAAAACAGTTATTCTTTTTCCCGCTGGGCTTCCTCACGACTGAGGGCCCATTGTTCCCGGGCCATCTTTTCAATGGAAGGGTGGCTTTTTATTTGGGGATTAGATATCACTACATTGAACCAATTGACTGCTTCCTGGTAATTCTTCTCCTGACGGTACAGTTCACCGATCAAATAAGCAGCTTGCAAATCATTTAAATTACCGATTTCAGATGAGCTATTATAGGCTTCAAGGTAATATTTGAGAGCTTCTTTTCGGTATTTGGACTCAATCTCCCCTTGGCCGGTTTCACGTGCTACCCAGGCAGTACCAAGGAATACCCCAGCTAATTCACCAGGGGGGACTTTTTTCAGCTGTGCAGTACGTACAGCCAAACGAAAACACTGCAAAGCAAGGTCGGCGTCACGTTCACCGCCAAAGTCAGGGCGACCATCTCTTTTTAATATATTCAGTGCGCGGGCTAGCGGTACTTCGATCTCCGCGGGCAATGATTCATTAAACGTGGAGTTAGATGAGGCATATTCGCAGGTTGGACAAACAATTATAGAGTAATGTAAGGGGCTGTGACCACGGTATATGACATGAAGGTCGGGTTCACGCCTTTCCACATAAACTGCCGATGAGCGAATACTGTTCGACTTGAAAGAGGTCTTACATAGTGGACAAACGTATTTTCGCAAAAATAATGGGTTGTTACTCATTATTATCCTCTCTATAAAATGTAAATAATATAAATATAGTTCTAATTATAGATTATTATGGCATACTTTAGCACTATTTTAATATACCATTTAGGACCTAGAGGTGGAATAGAAGGTCGAAAACCATTACCGTTGGGAGAGTATAACAGATATAGATAAAAGTCAGGTGGGAATAGCAAGGTTGTTCATAAAAACCAGACAGACAGGGCACCGGTAATGAAAATTATTGATTTGCTTCTGTTTGGTGCTAAAATAGAATGCGTATCAACAGGAAATTTACGGAGGAAGTATGCCTTACTATTTAACCGTTTCCCAGAATTTCGAAGCTGCCCATTACCTATCTGGATACTCTGGCAACTGTGCTAATATACATGGTCATACTTGGAAGGTAGAAGTCACCATTGTCGGTTCACAGTTGGATTCAATAGGTATGCTGGTTGATTTTCGTGATATCCGCAGAGAACTGGCTGCGGTTTTAGTTCAGTTCGATCATGCCCTGATAAACGAAATTGCTCCTTTTGATAAGATCAACCCTACCTCAGAAAATTTGGCTTTCTTCATCTACCAGCATATGAAAGGTCAGTTTGCAGGTTATCGGCTGGAATCAGTCAAAGTATGGGAGTCCGAACATGCCTGGGCAGTTTACAAGGAG
>DBRE01000086.1 GCA_002305535.1 Syntrophomonas sp. UBA1376 | reverse complement strand
AAAGCCTGGGGGTAAGCAAATCTCTCCACTTTTATCTCTTCCATGACCTCGGTCAGACCCAAAAGGTGATCACTGTCAGGGTGGGTGTTTATCACCAAATCCAACTTATTTATGCCACGATGGCGCAGATAAGGTATCACCTTCATTTCCCCCACCTTATAAAACTGACTGCCGCCTCCATCCACCATTATAAAACGCCCCTGGGGAGACTTGATCAGCAGAGCATCACCCTGACCCACATCAAGAAAGACAGCCTCCATGGTACCACGATCCCGCCAAGAAGGCGGCCAAAAGACCGCGGTTAGAAAGATAAGTATCAAAACAATTCCCAGCCGACCAGCGGAGCGGTAATATGGGTGAGCAACCGGCCAGCTTACTAACAAGAACAGCCCCGCATAATAGGTGCCGATCGCCAATACTCCCGGAGTAGCCACCCACAATACCCCACCGGGCAGTGCGTTACAAAAATGGGTAGCCAGGAGGATCATTTCTATCAGCAGGCCTGCTGCGAACAAACATATTCCGGCCAAAGGTGCCAACATCACAAACACCAGAGCCACAAAGCCGAGCATGACAACCAAGCCCGACAGATAAGTGACCAGCAGGTTAGCCAGGATGGAAACCGGTGAGATCAGATTAAAATAATAAGCGATCGCGGGAGTAATAGCTACCTGGGCGCAAAAGGGCACCAGTAAGGCGTCAACTGCCAGCCCAGAGTAGGGTATCCTTTGGCGCAGCAGCGGAAACAAATAGATCAATCCCCAGGTGGCTAGAAAGGATAGCTGAAAAGATATGGTGAATAAGGCGTGGGGGTCAACGACTATTATAAGAAGACCGGCTATTCCGAGACTATTGAGCATTTGCTGGGGACGCCCCGAATAGTAAGCCAGGAGTCCCATCCCACCCATAATGGATGCCCGTATTACGGGAATAGGCCATGATATCAGAGTTCCATAGACCAAAAGAAGCACAATGCCAGCGATCAACCTGTAAGATCGTCTAGCTCCCAGCAAAGACGTTAGCCAACTGGAAAGCAAAAGCAAAAAGCCAATATGCAGTCCAGATACAGAAAAAAGATGCACTATACCGGTATTCTGGAATTCATCATATAATTGGGGGTCGATGTCATCAATATCACCCAGTAGCATCCCCCGTAGTACAGCGGATTCCTGGCTGGTCATATACTCCTTGGTCCCCTGGAGCATGCGGTCGCGATAGCTGTTTATCATGCCCTGCCAACCACCGGCCGGTTCGATTTTGGTGATATCATCGGCCTTTTTAACGGACAAGAGGTAATAAACCCCTTGATGGTAGAGGTATTTGCGGTAGTCAAATTCACCTGGATTACCGCCTTGGTGTGGGGGTTCCAGGGAGCCAGTTAGCCATAACTTATCTCCCTTCTTAATAGGAAGCGAAAATTGGCATACTACCTGATACTGACGGTGATAACGATTGCCCTGATCGGTAGTCAACACAAAACGAGTGCGCTCCTCATCCACACGAGGAATGGAAGCGACTGTTCCTACAACCGAAGTGTTTTTAATCTCAGGCAGGGTCTTTGCAGGAGGTTCCATAGTCGGGTAGTAAAAGATAATAGCTGCCAATAGCAGAGCAACCCACCCCAGGGGATAATGGCGTGAGGGTTTGAGAAAAGAAAGCAATAGCAAGATTAGAATGATAGGTAAAACATACCACCAGGCTCGAAAGTAGGCGATGATCGCTGCTAAAGCCACACAGATGAAAGCAGCAAACCAGAGATGTTCAGTGACTGCAGCCGACTCCCTATCGGCAGGGGTTACCATTATTTAACGTCAACCTGATCCTTAAGATCAGCAAAACGCTTGTCACCAATACCGCTAACATTGCGGAGATCCTCAATGGAACGGAAAGGCCCATTTTCTTCCCGGTAATCAACGATCCTCTGGGCCAAGGTCGGCCCTATGCCGCTCAGATGCTGATCCAGTTCCGCTACGCTGGCCCGGTTTATGTTGATCTTGCCGCTGGCTGATATTCCTGATGCTGGTGCCGCCACAACTACTGATTGCAGCTCTGGTGATTCTCCCTGAGCAGGAACTATAATGGTCTCTTCATCCATCATCAGCCGAGCCATATCTATATAACGCAGGTCAGCAGTCGGTTTAGGAACCGCCTTTTCCAGAGCTTCATAAATGCGTGCTCCCGAAGAAAACCGGTAGATATTCGGTTGTTCCACCTCACCAGTAACAAACACAATGATTTCTTGTTCCGGAGGCTCCTGAGGATTTTCCTGCCCTGCTGGCACCATCTCTGCTGTCAGCAGAGTGATCTCTTCAGCGTGATTCTGACGTTCCCGATAAGATCCATAAAAGGAGCCCAGCCCAAAAGTAATCAGCAGCACCACCACAGCTGCCACTAGCAACCGTTTATCAATATCCCCCATGTTCATCACCGATGACTACTTCGCCATATTATGGCATTTTCCTCCATAACTGCTAAGATATGATGATTTTTTTGGTGATAGTGAGCTAGTTTTTCGATTAGTAATATTTTATATTCGTATATTTATGTTGACAACATTATCTATCTATAACTACCATAGAAGTAACAGAATCATTGTGATTAAGAACGGAGGTCTTAAGATGAAAAATCTACTTCTTAACCCCAAACAGTATAGAGATCGAGGGTATCCGGACGAGAGGTCAAAGGAGATCATGCTCAAAACCATTGCATGGTTTGAAGAGAAAGGTCTGGCCGAACAAAAGGAACAGTATCATAATCGCGAGTTTGCAGAGGATTTCTGGAAGTTTATGACTTCAGAAGGCTTTTTTGAGACTCTCTTCCTCCCCAAAGGATATGGTTCTGATCCCGACCAGTATTACAGCACCTATCGCATGTACGAGTTCTCGGAAATCTGCGGTTTTTATGGGGCTGCTTACTGGTATTGCTACCACGTATCCGCCCTAGGTCTCAATCCGGTGCTCATGGGTGACAATGAAGAAGCCAAACATAGAGCCGTAGCCAAGTTAAAGGAAAATGCCTTCTGCGCCTTCGGTCTTTCGGAAAGGGCACACGGTGCTGATATTTATTCTACCGAGATGACCCTGACTCCCAAGGGTGACGGCACCTACCTGGCCAACGGCAGCAAATATTATATAGGCAACGGAAATGTGGCCAGCACGGTATCAGTATTCGGTAAAATGGCCGATACTGGTGATTATGTATTCTTTGTGGTTGATGCTAATCATCCCAACTACAACCTGGTAAAGAATATTGTAGACTGCAACCAGCAATTTGTGGCTGAGTTCGAACTCCATGACTATCCCATTACTAAAGATGAGATTTGCACCATCGGTCCCAAGGCCTGGGATGACATGCTCAATACCATCAATGTGTGTAAATTCAACATTGGCTCCGGAGCTACCGGCATCGTGACCCATTCCTTCTACGAATCCCTTAATCACGCGGCCCACCGCGTACTATATGGGCAAAAGGTAACTGAGTTTACTCATGTAAAAAGACTTTTTACTGATGCCTGGCTGAGAATCGTAGGCATGAAGCTTTTTGGCCTGCGCGCTACTGATTACATGAGGGTTGCCAGTGAGAATGATAAACGTTACCTGCTCTATAACCCCATCATGAAAATGAAAGTAGCCATCCAGGGCGAAGAGGTTCATGAACTGTTGTGGGATATTATTGCCGCCAGAGGTTTCGAAAAAGATATGTATTTCGAGCAGGCCGTTGCTGAACTGCGGGGATTCCCCAAGCTGGAAGGCACCCGTCATGTAAATATGGCCTTGATNNGATAACCGCGATGACACTTTCTTATTCAACCAAGGTCGCACCAGAGGCTATGCCAAAACCAAGTTCCACGATTACATGATTGCCTACAACAGCCTGGCTCATCTGCCTAATGTTCAGGTATTCATTGAACAAATCAATGCCTACAAGAATTACTTGATGGTCTCCGGTCCAAACCTGGCCAAGCAGATGGAGGACTTCGATTACCTGCTGGCAGTAGGTGAACTGTTTACGATGGTGGCTTATGGCCAGTTGATCATCGAAAGCGCCAAAATTGAAGGGGTCAGCGATGAAGTAATGAATCAAATGTTTGACGTTTTCGTCAGAGATTTTTCATCCTATGCCATGGGCTTATACGGCAAGCCCCTCAACACACCTGAACAGATCGAAGCGATTGAAAAGATGCTTAAGCGCCCCGTTCCCAATCCTGACGAATTTGAGAAAGTGCTTCGGGAAGAAGTATATAATCTGGTGGACGTGTACATTCAAAACCCCTAAAGGATAGAAAAATGTTACCCCCCCCCTGAAGAGGTTTTTATATAGCCAACACCTAACACTCTCCCCCGGGCGGCCTAACCAGCCGCCCACTTTTTTTTCCGTTTTAGTTAACACCTAGATTTATCTCTTTAATGAGTTTTTTCAGGGCGCGCTTTTCGATACGCGATACATATGAACGAGATATACCCAGTTTGCGAGCAATCTCGCGCTGAGTCTCTTTCAGGCCCGAAAATAACCCATAGCGCATTTCAATGACCTCCCGCTCGCGCCGGGTCAATACCCCCATCTTGCCTCTGATTTTCTCTTCCTGCAGCTTAGCATCCAAAATTTCAATGATTTCATTATCAATAGTCAGAATGTCAATCAAAGAAATCTCATTGCCTTCTTTATCATAGCCAATAGGGTCATAGATAGAGATTTCCTGTTTAACTTTTTTAATATTACGCAGGTGCATCAAGACTTCATTTTCGATACAACGAGCCGCATAGGTGGCCAGGCGAACTCCCTTCTCATCCTTAAAAGTCTTGATGGCCTTGATGAGACCAATAGTGCCGATGGAGATCAAGTCTTCCATGTCTTCACCACTGCTGTCATACTTTCTTACCACATGGGCTACCAACCTCAAGTTGTGTTCGATCAGCTTGTTGCGGGCCTCCTCATTTCCCGACTTCATCTTGTCCAAATACATTCGTTCATCTGCTTCATTCAAGGGCTGCGGGAATACCTGGTTGTTCAAATAACCAAACAGAAACAGGGTTCCCTTCACCAGGGCGGCTATCGCCAGAGCCCAACCCAGGATGGCCAAGATACCACCTCCACAAAAATTGAGCGCTTTATACTATATGAGGGTAAGTGATGAATTGTGCTTGAAAATGGGGGGGAAAGTTTTAGCAGGTGGCACTGTGGTCATAGGAAATAATGCCATGACCACCAAAAAGTGATATGGCAAGTCAAATAACATCGGTATAATCATAGGAAGCAGTAATCTTTCGCAAAAGGCAAGGAGACGGTTTGGTGTGACCCCCACCGTCTCCCCGGATGATGGAAATAAAATCAATACTTAAATTGTCTGATTTTAACCTGCATTTCTTCTGCTAGTTTGGCTAAGGCTTGGCTGGCACTAGCTATTTCTTGAATAGAGGCTGTTTGTTCTTCAATAGAGGCCGCTCCTTCTTCTGTTCCTGCCGCATTTTCCTCAGCAATAGCAGATAAATTATGAATGATTTCGATTATTTCATTCTTCTTTTGATCCATTTTCTTGCCTGAGCTATTTAGCAACTCTATGGCTTGTCTGGTTTTCTCTATAGCTTCAGCAATACCTTCAAATTTACCCCTGGTATCATTAACACTGGCTGTTTGTTGATTGATGGTTTCTCCTACAATAGTCATGGTCTCGACGGCTTTATTAGTCTTAATAGTTAGTTCATTTATAATAGCTTCTATCTCCTGAACCGAACTATTGGATTGTTCCGCTAGTTTTCTCACTTCTTCGGCTACTACGGCAAAGCCCCTACCATGTTCCCCTGCCCTGGCTGCCTCTATAGCTGCATTAAGAGCTAATAGATTAGTCTGATCGGCAATACTTTTTATTACTTCACTGGCAGTTTTGATACCTTCGGCACTTTGATTAGTTTCTTGGATTATAGTAAAAATCTCCATAGCCGCTTGGTTGCTTTCTTCGGTTTTATCCATCAGATTTTCTAAAGTAACAAAACCTTCATCCTTCAAAGCAGCTACTTCATCAGCCGCTTGGTTTAAGTCAATTAGCAGTTTTTCGTCTGCCTCAATTATTTTAGCTAGTTCATTAATTCTCTGTGCTCCTTGTTCCGTATCTTGAGCTTGATCACCAGCACCACTTGCCAATTCTTCAATAGTTTGGGCTATTTCCTCGGCAGCAATTGAGGTTTGATCAGTAATTGCTGTCATTTCTTCAGAGGATGCGGCTACCTCATTGGATTGAGCGTCAATATCTTTTAAGATTTGCACAAAATTATTTTGCAGAGTAGCAATAGAGTTAGTTATAGTGCCTATTTCGTCTTTACGCGACAGATATTTAAGAGCTTTGCTATTTTCATCAAAAGTCAAATCATACTTGGCAAATCGTTCTAAAATGGAAGATAAAAGGATAATGGGTTGAGTAATTTGCCGTCCTAAAAAGAAAGCTAATGCTAATCCTAGAATAATGAGAATAATGGTGGCAAGGATTATTCCCCTTTGCAGGTCTGATAATTCTGATAAGACATCAGCGTGAAGTGCTGCTACTCCTAAACTCCAGTCCGTACCTTCCACCGGTGTAAAAGCTATGTAAACTTGGTTGCCATCTACATTAGAATAACTGCCAAATCCTTCTTCCCCATTTATCATTCTAGTTACAATCTCTCCTAAAGCCTGTAGGCTTGCATCTGTCTTAGCTTCTTCTATAAAGTTGCGTTGTTCCATTACATAGCTATCGTCTGGATGAGCAATCATATCTCCATCTTTATTAACTAAATATGCATAACCATTTTCCCCAAAATGAACAGCATTTGTTATATCACTTAAAGCAGTCCCCGGACGGCGGGCTAATAAGACCCCGGCTATTTCATTATCTTGATATATAGGGGCAGCTAACATTATTACTGCGGAGTTAGTAACTCGACTGATAATTACATCTGACATATTGGTTACACCATTAAAGGCCTTTACTACATAATCGCGGTCACCCAGGAAGGTCTGTTCATCTTGGTCTATGTAACGGGCATTCCCATCTGGATCTACTATGCCCATAGTCAGAAAACCATGTCTGGCCGCTTCCTCTTGCAAAGCCGGTAACTGGGTTTCCCAATCCATACTCTTAATTACATTACGATTCGCAATCATCTCCATCATGGTTATGTCGCTCTCGCAATCGTGGATCACTATAGTAGCTGCTTGAGTAGCCAATTCTGCCAAACTGTTACGTGAATTGTCCTGTAACGCATTGGAGGCTTCGTTGTAAGCGATTATGCCTAAACCTCCCCCAATGATCAGAATTGTCAAAGAGAAATACAACATCAATCTACTACCAATACTTTTCATGAAGCAATCCTCCCTTAATTAAAATTAACTCATACCATCAATTTTCAAGCTTTACCACGGCTTCTTCTCTTCAGTGGTTTACACTTTTACCAAATCTAAATAGGAATTAATTTTTCACTTTTCAACATGTAAAGGAGAATTTAGGTGAAGGGGCAATATGTTGCTTCAATGATTTAGTAATCAGAGTATGGTGTAGATATTAGAAAAGAAATCACTAATTTTACAGAAGGTACTCAGATTCCAAATGCAACTAGATATCTTGCTGTACGGTTATATTAGAGGAACTAGAGCCCCTGTCATTGATCTAAAGGGGCGCTTCAATTATGAAAATGGCTGATGGGCATGACCACTTATGTTACTGGCTTTCAGTTGTTGCCTCAATTTAATTTAAATATAGAAAATTTCCCGGATAACGGAGAAAGATCCTAGGAAATTCTTGTATGGATATTGTACCAAGTGATCTGGGAGTATACAAGTATTTAAGACAAATTATTACTTTTTCTAACACAATAAGCTTCGGTGGCAGGAGGTAAGCTCTGATTTAACAGCGGGCTTGCCTTCCTAGTCTCATTGAAACTTATATCCATAGGAGATTGACCGATATATACTTACGCACCACAATATCAGGGCGTATTGCATTTACTAGTTCGGCAAACTTCTGGCCATAAAGCAGTACCGCCCCTTTCTAGCAGTTTTTTGAGTCTTCTTCAGTTATCCTTTTTCCACTTCCGCCAGAGCTAGGTCCTGATAGGCATGAGTAAGGTCATGACAAAACTTGTCCCATCTCATACTCATCTGAATGGTTTCGTCATCTGCCTGCAATAAATTAGGATAAGCAACTATCTCAGCCATTTCGGCAGCTAGTTTATCAACCCTTTCAACATCACCGCCGGCCAGGATATTTTTCACAAACTCTTCCGGTTTATACCATACAGAAGCCTTCTGCAAATCACGATGGATCTGCATCAGCAAGACATTTCTCGGGCCTTCCCACAGTTCATTTACAGCCGAATCCCTGTACAATCTAGGCAATACCGAAAAATCTTCCATGACACCATGACCGCCGAAAAGTGACATAGCAGTTCGAATAACATCGGTAGAATCATAGGAAGCAGTAATCTTTTGTAGCATGATCAGTTCTCTGATATTAAAGGCTTCTTGTTTCTCTTTTATGGTTTGCCCATCGCGGGAAGCCTTTCCCAATCCTCCCTGCTCAATTACACTTCGGTAGAGTTTAAAAGCTCCTGCAGTGCTCCTGCGGGCTGCTTTCTGAATATCCTGCAGCTGTCCCATCACTAATGGAAAACTACCTATTTTAAGCCCAAAAGCTTCTCTGAACTTTACATACTGGGTTGCCTCCCGTACCGCGCGAGTCATAAAAGCAGCAGCTGAAAGACCGACCGTAAGACGAGAATAAGAAAGGACGATGCCGACTACATTGGCTACCCCCCTGTCCAACGGCCCTACTTGATAAGCAACAGCCCCATTAAAGGTCAATTCACCGGTAGTCAGCTCACTGGTGCCCATTTTCCACTTGATACGGTCTATGGTGTATCCATTTCTGATTTCTTTTTCCTTATTTCCCGGCAACCAAGAAGGTACTACAAATAGTGCAACTTTGTCAGAGCCCCGAGGCTTGGCAGTAACCATCGAATAATCTGCATGGGTGGCAGAACAGAAGAATTTAGTGCCATATAATTTCCATTCTCCATCTTCATTTACTGCTTCTAGTAGGTTAGCGGGTATATCCGAACCGCCCTGAATTTCAGAAATGTACTGAGCTCCGATGGCAAATTCCCCGTCAATACCCTCCTGACAATGCTGCAAAATACTTTTTACTTCTGGTGTTTCGGCATAACGTTCCAAAATGGCCACCATGCCTTCTGTACAGGTGATAGGGCAAGCTATACACGCTTCGCCATTTTGATAAATCAGGTACATTTTGATGAGTTTGATCCAAGGTGACGTTTTAGGAGAGAACAAAGCTTCGGAAAAAATTTCTTTTTCCATTACTTCCGTTTCATAGGGGCGGACAATGCGGTCGATACGGTTCAAATGTCCATCATAATGCATCATATAAGGACGTTTCTCCGGTTGTGCTATAGTTTCGGCCATTTTGTTCCAGCGAAATGATGCCTTTTGGGAAATTTCCCGGGCTTCCCGATCCACCTCCTGCCAGTTATCACCAACATAATACTTGACCACCTTCTGGATAAAAGGGTCATCTGCATAAAAATCAACCTTATTACGCCAGTCCAAAAAATCATTAAAATCATAAGGATTGAACCTGTTCGGGAAAGTCAATACTCCCACCTCCTAAATTTTTAAACCGAATTTCTAACCACCCCTGAAAACACTCTTCGACCCTGCCGATTTACATTTTGTTATATTTATTACTATCTGTAATCAAATATACTCATTAATATAAAGGTTGTCAAATACAAACTAAGATCCGGAAACTGTTTATTCTTTTATTTATGAGAATTATTTTTATGTATGCAACTATTGGTAGAAAAGAACATAGTGTTATAATTATTTATTTCTGTTAATAAAATGGCTATACTTAGAGTAGTCCAAGCTACATTTAAAAAGGAGCTATATCATCGTGAATTACAAAGAAATAGGATACCGCATTCAAATTGCCAGGGAAGAGGCCGGCTATAATCAGAAGGAACTAGCCGAAAAACTTGGTATTTCCCAGGCAAGTTTGTCTAATTACGAAAAAGGAAAACGCCGGGTATACTACCCGCAGCTGCAAAAAATAGCCGATATTCTGGGACACCCTATAGAGTATTTCCTGCAACCCATCGGATTGGATGCACGAAATGCCAACCACAACAACCACGATGGATTTGAAGAAATAATGCAACTGTTGATAGAATTGAAAGACCTGCCCCGGGAAGACCGGAAATCGGTAATCGACTATATCAAGTGGCTTAAGTCTAAAAGAAAGGAAGAAGAGCATGATCAGTTTTCAGATGAGTAAAGAGCAACGTAAACAGGTAAGCTTGGTCAGGCAATTAGCACAGGAAGAGATAGCCCCCCTAGCCCTGGAAATGGATCAAGCCCAAGGTGATTTTAACTGGCATTATATTGATGTTTTGGCCAAACATAATCTCATTGCCCCTATTATCCCATTGGAATATGGCGGCCGCGGGTTAGATTGCCTGACTATTGCCATGTTCATTGAGGAAATAGCAGTAGCCTGTGCCGGGTTGGCAGCTGCTATGGTTGGAACTATGCATGCAGTACTGCCAATTATCATAGGCGGAACAGAAGAACAAAAAGAAAAATTCCTGCCCTTGTTGACCGGAAAACAAGCAGCTCTAGCTTCCTTCGCCCTTACCGAACCCCAGGGCGGATCTGATATCGAAATACTGCAAACTACTGCTGACTTCAGAGAAAACGTTTTTCTTCTAAATGGAGTTAAGGATTATGTCATAAATGGAGCAGTAGCAAAATTTGTTACTGTTTGTGCTAACAGCAATCCGGCAGCCAAAAGAGCTTTTCAATTTTTCTTCGTTTCATCTGACCAAATCAAGGTCAATCTTGTTCGGAATACTATGGGAATTAAATATGCAAACACCGCTCAAATTGCTATCGACAATGTTAAGCTTGACAAGCAGTATGCAATTGGCGAACGTGACAGCGGTTACCTGTTGTTAACCCATACATTGGATATTGGTCGTACTCTGATTGCTGCCATTGAAGTAGGTATTGCCCGGGCTGCCTATCAGCTGGTTTTGCAATATGCCCGGGAACGACAGCAGTTTGGCCGTCCCATCTTCTCCAATCAGGGGGTTTCATTTCCCCTTGCCGCCATGGCAACTTCAATTGACGCTGCAAGATTAATGGTATGGCGGGCATGTGATTTGATCGACAAAGAAGAGGATTTTACCCAGGCTTCCTCAATGGCAAAAATGTATGCTAGTGAAGTCGCTCAGCACGTTACCGCTGGAGCTATAGACATCATAGGTGCAGCCGCTTATGATACCAATCATATCGCCAACGTCTATTTTAGGGATGCCAAGGTCTGCAGTATCGTAGGCGGAACCAATAATATTCAAAAAATGATTATCTCTTCTTTGTTATAAGACAAAGGCAAAGACAAGACATAATGGAAGGGCTAGCTCCTCCTTTAGCTTGTAGCTCTGTACAGCTTAGTATACCTACGTGTCGCTATTCGAGTGGTTAGCTCTTCCATTATGTCTTGCCTCGCTTGAATCAGAAATTGGGCAACGGTACAAACTAGTGAAAAAGGGGGTTTTATTATTAAAGTAGCTATTCTGGGGGCTGGCTTTGCAGGTTTGGCCTGTGCTCGGCATCTTGAACAAAACGGTATTTATCCAGATATTTTTGAAAAGCGCCACCGGGTAGGTGAACGCTTTCCTAACATGGAAGCCATTATGCACCTGATGCATAGACCCATCAAAGACTCTCTGGTTTACCTAAATAATCTTTTGGATGTTGATCTGAAACCAGCCGCAGTAGTGCATACTGTCGAGATGCATTCACCCAATCACAAGGCAGTGATTACGGGAAAAAACCTGGGCTACTCTACTATCCGTGGGCATGACGATAGATCATGGGAGTGCCAGTTGGCAAACACAGTGAAAGCCCACATCAATTTTAATTGTGCTCCCAATTATAGTGAACTGGAAAAGGAGTATGATTGGGTAGTTGTGGCTACGGGGGACTCCAGCATATCCAGGGATTTGGGAGTATGGACTACAGATTTGGAGCCTTTCTTACGAGGCTGCATAATAAAAGGAGATTTTGATCCTGGCAAGATAAGGCTTTGGTTCAATCAGTCACTAAGCAAACAAGGTTATGTTTATTTTGCTCCCTACGATTCTAACGAAGCAAGTATTTGTACTGCTGCTGCTCCTTCCTCTCCTGATGACATTGACGATCTATGGGCCAAAACCATTGATCATTTCGGCATTACACCCGAGCCGGGTTCTGAATTCAAGGTGGAAGAATATAAAATAGGGCGGGTTTCGACCCGACAAATCCGCAATATACTGCTAACCGGTAATGCAGGAGGGTTCATCGAGCCCATGATGGGCTTTGGCCAGGTGCCCGCACTTTTGAGCGGGTTTTATGCAGCTCAGGCTATAGTGACCGGTGCAGATTATAACCAATTGACCAATTGGTTCAACAAACGCTATGAGAGCTCTTTGATATTGAGAAAATATATGCATGGCCTCGATGACAAAGCATTTGATAGAATAGTCCTGGCCTTAAATAATAGATTGAGTCAAAGCATCATAAATAATTCTCATATTATACAGCTTGCCATTTTGGCTAGAATGGCTGCCTTAAGGACGTAATCCACGGCAGTTTCTAAGCATATCTGCCAGGTCATATGTTGACCGCCGCCTTTTCAACAGGCTAGGTAACTCCTCTGTCATGCAAACAATAACTTGGTTGCTTATTTACCTATAAAGTACTTACCCTGGCTGAGGTTGTGCATGAACATTAGGCTCTGGTTGCGGTTCTCCACGGTAAGTACCCGTTCCATACTGGAGCTATCCAGGTTCTGATTAATAGCTTCCTTCGTCAATCTAATGGCCAGAGGATCTTTCTCGGTGATCATACGAGCCATCTCCAAGCCTTTTTCAAATAGTTGGCTTTTTTCCACACAGTGAGAAGCCAAACCCAATTGCATAGCTTCTTCAGCCAGCATGAATCTGCCGGTCAATAGCATGTCATAAGCCCTTCCTGCTCCAATCAAGCGGGGCAGAAAATAGCTGGATCCCATATCGGCTCCCCCCAAACCCACATTGACATAATAAGCGGAGAATCTGGCATCCGGGGTAATGATGCGGATATCTGAGGCTAAAGCAAAGCTGAATCCAGCTCCGGTAGCGGCACCGTGAACCAAACATATAATGGGCTGTGGGATTTTGCGCATCAGGTATTCCAATTCCCCCAAACGAGTCTGCCAGTGGTACAGTGAAGGGGCGTTGAGCATTTCATCCGGAAAAATTTCCTTGATATCCACACCACCGCAAAAACCCTTTTCCCCGGCACCTCTTAAAATGATCACCCGCGTTACCAAATCCTCACGCAGACCGTTCCACAAATCAAGTAGATCATCCATCATTCCCAGACTGAGGGCATTTAATCGATGAGGTCGGTTGAGGGTTACCACCAATACTCCCGGTTCTGCGTATTCTAGGGCAATTGTTTCGTAATTTTTGAACTTATTCATTTTCGGGGCTCCTTTCTCAGCTCTGATTTACAGTTATTCTAACCTCATCCTAAATTCTTAAACAAAACTCATAATTGTTATGAGGCACTTTAGCTCACTGCTCTGACTATCTAGCCTGATTCCAATATTACTTGGAATTTGATCCATCTATAAAATATGCCACAAATAGCCTATAATTTGATTTAACCTGAATAAGGAGGCGACATATAATGAAAGTGATAATTATTGGTGGCGATGCTGCGGGTATGTCGGCAGCATCCAAATTAAAAAGAGTTCAAAAGGACTGCGACATAACTATTTATGAAAAAGGCTCTTATCTTTCCTATGCCGCCTGCGGTCTCCCCTATTATTTAACTTCTCCAGATATCAATAAAGATGATTTGATACAACGAACCAAGGAAGAATTCGAGGCAACCGGTCTAAGACCGATCCTTTTACACGAAGTCATTCAAGTGCAACCAGAGAGCAAAAAAGTGCTGGTAAGAGATTTATCCTCAGGGGAAGAGTTTGAAGACACTTATGATAAACTGATGATCGCTACGGGAGCACGACCAATCGTTCCTCCTTTTCCGGGGGTTGACCTAGATGGCGTAACCACCCTAAAAACCATTGACGATGGCGTTTTCATGAAAGAAAAACTGGCCCAGATCAACGATATCACCATTGTCGGCGGCGGATATATAGGGGTAGAAGTAGCCGAGAGACTAGCTTTGGCCGGCAAGAAAGTTCGCATTATTGAAATGGCCTCGAGAATTCTAATGCCCTTTGACCCGGAAATAGCCGTTTTTGCTTCTCAGGAACTGATCGACCTGGGAGTAGAGATCAATGTCGAAGAAAAGCTGACCGCCATCGAAGGCAACCTCAAGGTGGAAAGAGTGGTTACTGACAAAGGTACTTATGAGACCGATTTGGTGGTTTTGGCTTTAGGAGTGAGACCGGCGACAGATTTCCTAAAAGACTCTGGTATCAACCTGGCCAAAAATGGTGCGGTCATCATCGATCGGGAAATGCGGACTAATATTGCTGATATTTACTCAGCAGGCGATTGTGCCGAAGTATATAATTTCATCAAAGAGCAGAATTCCTATATCGCTCTGGCAACTACCGCCAATAAGTGCGGAAGAATCGTTGGTGAAAACTTAGCCGGCCAACATATCGAATTTGTGGGTACTCTAGGTTCATCAGCTTTGAAGGTCGGAAAGTTGGAGTTAGCCAGAACCGGTTTGTCCGAGAACGAGGCCAGAGAATCAGGTTGGGAATGCCAGAGTGTATTGGTGGAAGCCAACAATATTCCTCATTATTTTTCTGAGTCTACTCCTATCTGGTTTAAGATTATTTACGAAAAAGGTACCAAGCGAATTTTGGGTGCCCAGGGAGCTGGCCAACAAGGAGTGGTACTGCGAATGGATGTCTTCGCCAGTGCTATTTATAATAAAATGTCCACTGAGGAGTTGGGTATGCTGGATCTATGCTATGCACCCCCATTTTCTACGGTGTGGGATGCCATTCATATTGCGGCCAATGTGGCTAAATAGAAATCAGCGGTTTTCAACTAGCTAGTGTCTTGATACACTCTCCATGGTTCAATCCCAGCTATCAATCGGTGGTTCTGATGTCAATCAACTTGGCTCTTACTATGAGCCGATCATAATCTCCACCCGGGGGTCTAATTATCGGAGTACAGGTAGTCAAAGTCAAAGCCGGTTGCGGGGTGGGATCGATAACACTCCAATCCCGGCTGTGGGTTTCAAAGACCTCCTGAACAGCGTAAGTATACTGTTTGTGCCGGTAGGTGAGAATGATCTCATCTTCGGCTTCAAGTTTATGCAGATTCAAGAAAGGCGAACCATGGGCATTGCGGTGACCGGCAATAGACACATTGCCCCGGTCCGGGTATTGGCTCTGGGGATAAAATCCCGGGCCAGGCTGCAAATCTTGTTCCTCTACCCCGTAGCCTACATTAACTTTCAACCCCAGGGCCGGAATCTCTAAGACCCCGGTAGCTTCCACCAAATTTTCGGGAAGATCACTGTCCTCAACACTATCAGACTGAGTTTCCTGCTGAATTAGGTGTTGCTCGGTTTCTGCTACCTCTTGCTGGGTTGTGTAAAGATAATAGCGATGATAAACATAAGGGAAAAGAGCTAGAAGAAGCCCGCATATCAGTAGGATAACAGCTATGCGTGGTTTACGTTTTCGCACTTCTTTGTTTCCTCCCGCGTCTCATTACCATTTATTGTAAACAATATGTGTTCTTGGCGCAATCCAGTTATTAACGTATTAACTTGTTTTCCGCTCACCAAATACTATGAAAAATACTGCGAGGATATATGAATAGTGATCATTACCGAAAATTCAATACAATAGCACCCCTCTACGGTATGGCATTCAAATCTCAGGTAAAATACTATACCCGCATCATAACGGCAGCAAGCGAAGTGATCAACTTGACGCAGTACCGGAGTATTGTTGACGTCGGGTGCGGCACTGGAGCATTATGCCAGGTACTGTCCAAGCAAGGCCTGAACGTCACTGGAGTTGATGCCGCCGAAAAAATGATCCAGATAGCCTCCCGCAACCTACGAGGACAAGGAGTCACCCTGCATAGGGCTGATGCCTTAAAGGGTCTCCCCTCGGCAGATAAGAGCTTTGATCTAGCTATATCCTCCTATGTGGTTCACGGACTTCCGGAAGCTGATCGGCACATTTTCTATAAGGAATTGAGCAGAGTTGTGCGGCATAAAGTGATTTTCCATGATTACAACGCCAGTCGTTCATGGCTGACTGATGCAGTCGAATGGTTGGAGGGAGCTAACTACTTCAATTTCATAAAGCGGGTACCCCAAGAAATGCAGGAAACTTTTTCCCAGGTACACATAATACCACTTGCCAAGCGAGCCGTCTGGTATGTCTGCTCTCCTTGAAGCAATGATTAGCCTACCCACAAGATCCTTTTTCAGTTGAAGGGTGGCCAAGCATGAGGCCTAAAAATAGAGCTTAACATAGGGGGCAATGCCCCCTATATCAAGCGTCATCGTTGGAATGAGAGTGCTGGATCTGCAGCACGATTTCGTCATTAGCGGCTGAGATAGTTACGGTATCCTCTGGGGTTATCTCACCGCTGATGATCCGGCGACTCAACAGGGTTTCCACTTCATGCTGGATCAATCTTTTCAAAGGCCGGGCACCGTACGACGGATCGAAGCCTCTTTCCGCCAGTAGCTGTAGAGCCGCGCTATCCCAGCGCAAATTAGCCTGCACATTTTGGCGGAACCGCCCGGCCAGGTTTTTCAACAGCAGTTCGGCAATAGACTCGATCTGATGACGGTTCAGAGCATGGAACACAATGGTCTCATCCACTCGATTCAAAAACTCTGGCCGGAAATAATGCTTCAGTAAATCCGTCACCCTGGTTTTCATTTCCTCATAATCGCCACCACTCTGCTGAAACTCCAGAATTTCATGACTTCCTATATTAGAGGTCATGATCACTATGGCATTGCGGAAATCTACCGTACGGCCTTTTCCATCGGTTAAACGTCCATCGTCCAGTATCTGCAGAAGCACATTAAATACATCGTTATGGGCCTTTTCGATTTCATCGAACAAGATAACCGAGTAGGGTTTGCGGCGTACTGCCTCAGTCAGCTGCCCGCCTTCATCATAACCTACATAACCCGGTGGCGCCCCGATCAAACGAGCTACCGTGTGTTTTTCCATGTATTCGGACATATCCAGACGGATCATAGCTCGCTCATCGTCGAATAGAGCTTCGGCCAGGGCTTTGCTTAATTCAGTTTTGCCTACCCCGGTAGGGCCCAAGAAGATAAAGCTGCCCACTGGTCGCTGGGGATCCTTCAGACCCGCCCGAGAACGCAAAACAGCGTCGACTACCGCATCTACCGCCTCTTCCTGACCGATAACTCTCCCGTGTAGGATCTCGTCAAGATGCAATAACTTTTCCCGTTCGCCTTCCAGCAGTCGGCTGGCTTGGATACCCGTCCAGCGGCTGACTACCCTAGCAATATCCTCTTCATCCACTTCCTCTTTCAGGAGCATGCTGTGCTTCTGTTTGCCAGCCAAAAGCTCCTGTTCCGCACTGAGGCGGCGTTCCAATTCGTTTAGTCGCCCGTATTTCAATTCGGCTATGCGGTTGAGATCATATTCTCGTTCAGCTCGTTCCATTTCGGTACGTACTTCTTCCATTTCCCGTTTGATTTCCCGCACTCTGGCTATGGCCTGTTTTTCCGACTGCCACTGAGCCTGCATAACCTCCGATTCACTACGTAGATCCTGTAGATCTTTCAGCAAAATAGTCAGCCTCTCCTGAGATGCTTGATCAGACTCTTTTTCCAGGGCGGCAGCTTCGATCTCCAACTGCATGATGCGCCGGGTTATTTCATCAAGTTTCGTTGGCATACTGTCGATTTCCGTGCGCAGTTTGGCGGCAGCTTCATCCACCAGGTCAATGGCCTTGTCCGGCAAAAAGCGATCAGATATATAGCGGTCTGACAAAACTGCGGCTGATACCAAAGCTGAATCCTTGATGCGTACCCCATGATGAACTTCATAGCGTTCCCGCAGCCCCCGCAGTATGGAAATGGTATCTTCCACTGTGGGCTGATCCACCATCACCGGCTGAAAGCGTCTTTCAAAGGCAGCATCCTTTTCAATGTGTTTGCGATATTCGTCCAAAGTAGTTGCGCCAATGGCACGTAGTTCTCCCCGAGCCAACATGGGCTTCAGGATATTGCTGGCGTCCATGGCACCTTCTGCCGCTCCGGCACCCACTACAGTATGCAGCTCATCTATAAAAAGAATTATGCGGCCGTCGGATTCCTGTACCTCTTTCAATACTGCTTTGAGCCTTTCTTCAAATTCGCCCCGGTATTTGGCTCCGGCTACCAGTGATCCCATATCCAAAGCAAACAAATGCTTGTCCTTTAAGCCTTCCGGAACGTCCTTACTGGTGATTCTCCGAGCCAATCCTTCAACAATAGCGGTTTTACCCACCCCGGGTTCACCGATCAAAACCGGATTGTTTTTGGTGCGGCGAGATAGGATCTCCATAACCCGACGGATCTCCTCATCACGACCAATGACCGGATCCAGTTTGCCTTCCGCAGCCAGTTGAGTCAAATCCTGTCCATAGCGCGCCAGAGCCTCGTAGCTGTCTTCCGGATTATCACTGGTGACTCGCTGGGCGCCGCGTACACTGCGCATGGACTGCAACAGGTTTTCCCGGGATAAACCAACCCGGGTAAGCAAGTTTTTGACGTCCGCTTCTCCTTCAGCCAACAAGGCCAACAGCAAATGCTCCACACTTACAAATTCGTCTTTGAGGTTTTGGGCTTCTTTTTCGGCCCGACCTATTATGCGGGACAATGCTCCGCTCATATATACTGGGCCATCATATCCATAAACGGAAGGGACACTATCCAGTTGCTGGTTCAATTGAGTGTTCAGCTGAGGAAGGCTGATGCCAGCTTGTTCCAGTAAACGCGGGGTGATGCCTTCTTCCTGATGCAGCAAAGCAGCCAGAAGATGCTTGCCGGTCACTTCCTGATGATGTTTTTCAGCAGCTAGTTGCTGGGCTGCCATAAAGGCTTCCCGGGATTTTTGCGTTAAACGTTCCATATTCATGGTATCACCTCGAATCTTCCAATTGTCTGATTTGGTCTTCCAGACTTTCGATACGTTCTAGTAATTCGGTTATAATAATGGCGCCTTTTAAGTTGACCCCCAAGAAATCCTGTAAACGCATGATCTTGTTCAAGCGGCGCAGTGATCGTACTTCTACCCGGTCTTCTTCAACATCCAACACGCCCAACTCTATGAGCGTGTTCAACATGTTGGGATGGATACATATTTCAGAAACCGGAACGTAATCATATTCGCTGTGGTAGTACACTCGCACTAACTTCATTATCCATCCCGCCTTTCATGTAGTTCTCTGATTTTACGATAGAGATCCTTTTCCTCATCACTCATGGTTGAGCCGATGTCAATTTTGATCCTTACATACTGATCACCATTGGCTTCCCCTTTGCGGCCTTTAAGACCCTTACCCTTCAGTCGCAGTCTCTGGCCGGAGCGAGTTCCTGCAGGGATGGTGAGGACAACACTTCTTTCTAAGGTTGACACGGTAACTCTGTCGCCCAAAACGGCTTGATCGGGGCGCAGAACCAGCTCCATCTCCACATCTTTTCCGGTAACTTTATAGACCGGATGGGGTTTTAGGACAACTTTTAAATACAGGTCGCCGCGAGGGCCGCCCCCGCTGCCCTGTCCTCCTTGCCCTTTTAAGCGAATGGTACTACCCTCATGTACTCCCGCCGGTATTTTCACTTCAATAGTTCTACTCTCTGGAATGCTACCAGTTCCCCCACAGGTGCTGCAGATACTTGATCCGCTTATACCTCGACCTCCACAGGCTGTACAAAGCAAACCGGAAGATACCCGCAGTGATTTGATACCACCATGATAAGCTTCTTCCAGTGTCAGTTCCAGTTGATATTCATTATCTTGCCCGCGCTGAGGCCCCGTGCTATAATTACTGGCCCAGCGGGAGGATCCTGCCCTCCCGCCGCCGCCAAAAATGGAAGCAAAGAAATCACTGAAACCATGCAAATCGGCTTCGGAAAAATCACCGCTGCTGTAATAGTAGGTGCCGCCCATATTGCCGGGATCAAAGCTGTCGCCGTTGCGCCAATTGCTGCCCAAGCGATCATATTTTTCCCTTTTCTCAGTATCGCTCAGTACTTCATAAGCCTCATTGATCTCTTTGAACTTTTCCTCGGCGCGTTCTTTTTCCGCGCCACTGTGGAGGTCAGGATGCCACTTACGAGCCAGTTTCCGATAGGCCGACTTTATTTTTTTCTCATCGGCATCACGAGGAACACCCAGTATCTCATAATAATCTCGAAATTTCACCGCCATCCTTCCGGACCTCCTTCTATCTTTAACTTATTTCTCGTCGTATTCAGCATCAATAACTTCATCATCCATTGACGAAGGCTGCTCAGTAGCCGTCTGGGTGCCTGCCTCAGCAAGAATCACCGCGGCAGCTTCCAGTTGGGTAACCAGTTCCTCTATCCTATCAATAGGAGCCTTCTCCTGCAGAGCCTCCTGCAATTGATCGATCAATCCTTGTATCCTGGTGCGTTCTGCAGCGTCCAGATTCTCTCCAACCTCCTCTAACTGACGGCGGATGGAATAGGTGAGGCCATCGGCGTGGTTGCGGCGCTCTGCCTCCTGGCGGCGCTGCTGATCCTCTTCACTGTATTTCTTGGCTTCCGCCACCATACGATCGATCTCCGCCTGATCCAGATTAGATGAATTACTGATAGTAACCGTTTGTTCTTTACCACTGGATTTATCCTGAGCACTAACCTTCAAAATACCGTTGGCATCAATATCAAAGGTTACCTCTATCTGTGGCACTCCGCGGGGAGCCAGAGGGATACCCTCCAGTTTGAACTGCCCCAGAGTCCTATTATCCTGAGCCATTTTCCGCTCTCCCTGTAGAACATGGATATCCACTGCCGGCTGATTATCTTCAGCAGTTGAAAATATTTCACTGCGCCGGGCAGGTATGGTGGTATTTCGCTCGATTATGGTGGTCATAACTCCTCCCATGGTCTCAACACCCAAGGACAATGGAGTTACATCCAATAAAACCACATCTTTCACTTCACCCGTTAGCACTGCCGCTTGAATAGCTGCCCCCACTGCTACCACTTCATCAGGGTTTACCCCCATATTAGGCTGTTTGCCGGTAAGCTCTTTGACCAACTGCTGAACCACCGGTACACGGGTAGAGCCCCCCACCAAGACCACCTCATTTAGATCATCATTGGTCATGCGGGCATCTTTAAGCGCATTTTTCACTGGTTCACGCAACCGTTCCACCAAATCATGGATCAAATCTTCGAACTTGGCCCGGGTCAGTTTCGCTTCCAAATGTTTGGGCCCATCAGCATCAGCAGTGATAAACGGCAAACTGATCTGTGTTTCCATTACCGTAGATAGCTCTACTTTGGCTTTTTCAGCTGCTTCGGTCAAACGCTGCAGTGATTGTTTATCTTTACGTAAATCAATACCATAATCCTTTTTGAATTCTTCGGCCAGCCAATCTACTACCCGTTTGTCAAAGTTGTCGCCACCCAGATGAGTATCTCCATTGGTAGCTTTAACCTCAAATACTCCATCACCAACTTCCAGGATCGACACATCGAATGTGCCACCCCCCAGGTCAAAAACAAGTATGCTCTGATTAGCTTTACTATCTAATCCATAAGCCAGGGCCGCGGCAGTTGGTTCATTGATTATGCGCAGTACATTCAAGCCCGCTATGCGCCCGGCATCCTTAGTAGCCTGCCGCTGGGCATCGTTAAAATAAGCAGGTACTGTGATAACCACATCTTTGATGGGCTCGCCTAGATAGGCGGAGGCATCTTTTACTAACTTCTCCAATACCATAGCCGATATTTCTTCCGGCGCTACCTTACGGCCGCTTACCTGAAAACGCACCGTGTCATTGGGGCCGCTCTCCACCTGATAAGGAACCAGGGTTCGCTCATCAGCAACTTCGGAATAACGACGTCCCACAAATCTTTTAGCTGAATAAATGGTGTTTTCAGGATTGAGTGCTCCCTGACGACGGGCTATCTGCCCCACCAGTCGCTCTTCGCCTTTAAAGGCCACCACCGAAGGAGTAGTGCGAGCTCCTTCAGCATTAACTATAACAGTGGGGCTGCCCCCTTCCATAACTGCCACAACTGAGTTACTAGTTCCTAAGTCAATTCCTAATGCCTTAGCCATTGTTATACCTCCCTTAATCAATAATTAGTCAACGATAGTCATTTAGATGGTTTTTTGGCTAATTATATAAGCTTCGGCTTATGCATGATCTGTAATAATTATAATCGCCCCTTTTGTAATAGTCAATAATAGTCAAGAAATTTGTGCAAAAATTTCTCCCGGGGTCAATATGATTGACAACCACCGATAATTCGGCCAAAATTATAAGGAGAATTTTAATCTGAAAGGTGAGTAGTATTCCCATGGAAGATTTTACCACGTTTGTTTGTTATGCATTGAAATCCACCATGAAAAGAGTGGAACGTCATATAATAAAAGGCCTCGACGAGTTTGGTGTCAATATGGCTCAATCCTTTGTCCTGTTTTGCCTGTTAGACAATGACGGATCTACCCTTTCCGAAATAGGCAACCGGGCTCAGATTGAAAATTCTTCTCTGACTACTATGGTGGATAAATTAGAGCGGGATGGTTTGGTGGAGAGGCGTTTGAGTACTGAGGATAGAAGGGTGATTCGCCTATATTTAACGGAGAAAGGCCGTAAAATGGGTCAGGAAATACTCAGTATTGGTCTGGAATTAAACAATAAGTTTAAAGCTGAACTGGGAACATCAAGCGACGACTTCATAAAAGGATTGCAAATCATTTCTGCTACTCTGGATAACATGGAGACTCACGCCTCTTAATGTTTTCCTCGGAATTTGCACCCCTATAATCCCCCCCACTAGAAAAGAATAAAAAGAATACTCCTGCCGGTCATCGCACCCTTGCAGGCACCACTTAAAATCCCTAGAGAAAACGTATTTGGTGCGAGCGAAGTGCGGCGATCTCTGCCGCCATGAGCTTGGAGATTGCGAGCCTCCTGGGGAGGTTCGCAATTGTCACCTGAGATGCAGGGGAGCCTTTCGTAGGGGGGCGACGACTCTGTTGCCCCGTGTGGAAAAGGGGCAAACAGGTCGTTTGCCCCTACGTACACGATGTGCCATATCGTAGAGAGTACTATTTAGTTCGCTATTAACCTTTCTTTGATAGTCTGAGGCAAGGGAGCAGATCCCTTGCCTATATTTGCTTATTCATCTGTGGTCAATTTTAAGACATCCAGCAGGGCGATCGTGATGCTGAGCAGTATAGCAACTATAGTAGCCAGACCCATTCCCTTGAGGGTGACTGCTCCCCAGGTCAATTGCGCACCACTGACTCCAATAATCAAAACCACCGAGGTCAAAATTAAATTGCGAGGGCGGCTATAATCCACCTTAGCATCCACCAGCATGCGAATACCGGAAGCTGCAATGATCCCAAATAAAAGCAAGGACACTCCGCCCATTACTGGCGAAGGAATAAACTGTATAGCCGCAGCCAGTTTGCCTATAAAGGAAAGCAGGATAGCCAACAATGCAGCCCCGCCGATCACCCAGGTGCTGTATACCTTGGTGATAGCCAATACTCCAATATTCTCACCATAGGTCGTGTTAGGAGTCGAGCCCACGAATCCGGACAGCATAGTAGATAAACCATTACCGATCAGAGAGCGGTGCAGTCCGGGATCTTCTATCAAATCCTCACCCACTATGCTGCCGGTCACAAACAGATGCCCGATATGTTCCGCTACCACTACCAATGCAGCCGGAAGAATGATAGCTATAGCAGCAGGATTGAATTCCGGCACGTAAATAGTGGGGAATCTAAACCAGGCAGCAGCTTGAATAGCCACCACATCAACCATCCCCATAAAGAAGGCCAATGCATAACCAGCCAACACTCCTAGTAATATCGGGATAATAGCTAGGAATCCCCGGAACAAGAGGGTACCAAATACGGTAAAGGCCAAGGTAAACATAGACACGATCACTATTTGCGGATCAGGTGCCCAGGTAGCCCAGGTCATTCCATCTGGCGGAATCAAACCGGCCATCTGAGCAGCGGTGGGTGCCAGTTCCAAACCGATAACTGCTACAATCGCCCCCATAGCAGCGGGCGGAAATACCACATCGATCCAGCTGGTTCCGGCAGCTTTTACAATTAGTCCTACCAGCACAAACACCAGACCGACGGCAATGAACCCAGCTAAAGCGGCATTGTATCCATACAGAGGTAAGACGATCAAAACTGGTGAAATAAAGGCAAAACTTGATCCCAGGTAAGCTGGGATGCGTCCTTTACAAATAAACAGATAAAGCAGGGTGCCAATGCCATTGAAAAGCAAAATAGTGGCAGGATCTACCCCAAAAATAACCGGCACCAGCACTGTGGCTCCGAACATAGCAAACAGATGCTGCAGACTCAGAGGAATAGTCTGTAATACCGGCAAGCGTTCCTCTACACCAATTTCTCGTTTGGCCAATGTAATCCCTCCCCATTTTCCTAATAATCAGATCTATATTAAATAGAGTCGATCTCCGGCATCCCCCAGTCCTGGGACAATATAGGCTTTATCATTGAGACGGGGATCGATCGCTGCAGTAAATATTTCAATCTGGGGATATTTTGCCTGGATTTGTTCGATCCCTTGACGAACTGCCAAAGCACAGACAAACAAAACCTGGCTGGGTTCATATCCTTTATCAAGGATAAATTCCAAAGCCTTTACACCGCTGTTGCCAGTGGCCAACATGGGATCTAGCACAATGATGCGATCATATTGGTTATCCTGTTCAGGGACAGAGTTCAGGTAAGGACGGGCTTCTAGAGTTTCGTGATCACGATACATGCCCACATGGGCGACCCGTGCCATAGGTAATAAGCTCTGGAAACTTTCCACAAAGCCTAAGCCAGCTCGGAGAACCGGTACCAGCAGAATACGGTTGTCATCTACAAAGGAGCAATCCGCCGGTACATCCAGAGGAGTCATAACCTGCTCTTGTTGCACTTCCAACTCGCGGCAAGCTTCCACTGCCAACAGAAAGCCTAAAGAATTCAAGGCCTCGCGAAACTGCTTGCTGTTACTGTCGCGGTTGCGCAACACCCGCAGAGCATTACCGGCCAGGGGATGGTCAATGACATGTACTTTTTCCACCTTTTTTCTCCTTTCAAATTGGTCAAAAACAACCCTATATTTTCGACATTCACAGGCTGATTCCTTTGGGAAATATTGGCGAAATTGATGAGCGATCTGTTGTTAGCCCACGTTAGGGGAGGGCTGGGAATGATAAAAAATACCATGTCATTCTTGAGTGGGTGACTGAAGTATCTTTGCAGGAAAGATCCTTCGGTCGTTCCTCCCTCAGGATGACAAATAGGATAAGGCGGGACGATGTGGGCATCGTCCCCTACTCGTTTGCAGGCGGGACGATGTGGGCATCGTCCTACGCCGATTGCTGCATTAACCCGCGGGGTATAGCTGGAGAAGGATCTTGGCTAGATCCTTGAAGACTGGGGCGGCGCTTTCCGCTCCAGAGACCCCTTCCTCTACCATTACTACCACTGCCCAGCGAGGGTTTTCAGCGGGGAGATAACCGGCAAACCAGGTGTTCAATATTTCTTCCTGTTGTTCGTTGATCTGACCGGTCTGGCTGGTTCCGGTCTTGCCAGCCAAACTGACTTCGGCCAGAGCGGCACTGCGACCGGTACCTTTTTCTACTGTCAGGCTTAACATATGCTGCAGTTTACGGGCAGTATCAGTTGATAAAACCTGTTCTGGAGGCTGAGGAACAGGATAATGCTGTTGACCCTGATCATCAGTATAGTAGAGAACCAAGGCAGGCGGAATCCAACAACCGTCATCAGCTATGGTAGCCAGCAAGGAAGTCAACTGCAGAGGAGTCAATTGCACTCCCTGCTGCCCCAGAGCAGCATTGCCCAAAGCCACCGGGCCCGGATTTATACTTATACCACTGCCCGCCCGATAGGGGCCGTAGCCCACCAGAGTCTCATCGGTCAGGTGGAGTTTTTGCGCATACTCCAGGAGAGTTTTTCGACCGACCAACTGGGCGACTTCGATAAAGGCCGGGTTACAGGAATAAGCCAAAGCATCTTCAAAAGTAATCTCACCATGCCCTTCTTCCTTCCAGCAAGAGATCTCCACCTGCTCATTGAAACGATAAGAACCACTGCAATGAAAAGAAGTAGCAAAGTCAACTAACCCTTCCTCAAGAGCCGCAGCAGCTACCAGCGGTTTGAAAAGCGAACCAGGATAAAAACTGGTTAGAGCCCGATTTATCAGAGGGCTTTCCTGGTGGGTATCTATAACCTGGCTCACTCGATAGGGATCAAAGGTAGGTCGGCTGGCCAGAGCCAGTATTTGACGGGTTTCTATATCCATCACCACCACTGCCCCTTTTGGAACCCGTTCATCCATCAGTGTTTCCAGAGCAGTCTGGACTCTTTTGTCAATGGTCAGAACCACCGAACCCCGTGCCTGATCCTGCTCCTGGCGGATCTTATACATGAGCCCATTTATAACTTCTCCGCGGGCATCTTGAACCGATACCATTTCCAGAGAGGCTGGATTCGTACTAAGAACATCATCATAGACCTTTTCAATACCGGACAAGCCTCGGACGGTCTTACCCTTTTCCACCGTGCCGATAATATGAGCCAGAAATCCAGTGGTGACATAACGTTTTTGCACCGGTGCCACTATCACTCCGGGCTGATCCTGGCGTTGCAGGAGAGCTACCTGCGAATCAGTCAGATCGGTAGCTAAACGTATGAAGGGTTCGCCAGCCTGAAGACTCCTTTTGATATCTTTCACAACCTGGTTGCTGGTCAGTCCCGGCACTATGTCCACCAAACGTTGCGCCAGATCGTTTATGGCTGTATCACTGATGGTTGCCTTTTTCCCTGGAGATCCCTCTGATTGAAAAGCCTCTTGGGGAAAACAATAGAGAGCGGAGGTTGTCCGGGTACCGGTCAGAGGAAGTAGATTGCGATCCCAGATCACTCCGCGGTGGTACTCTTTGAGTTCGATTTGCTGACTGCGCATGGCTACGGCCTGAGCAGCCAGATCCTGTCCGCGCACGATCTGATAATAGGCCATCAGCAAGGTCAAGCCGCTAAAAATTATTAGAAATGACACCATTAAAACTGTTATGCGGTATATGCGCAAGTATACTCCTCCATGGGACTCTTTTAGGAACGATTAAAATCCCCTAGCTCACGCTAGGGTATGTATAAATATACTAGTGACCGTTGGCGAAGCATGGGTACAAACATCCTGCGAAGGCGGTTGGCGGAAGGGGGCGTAGCCGCATGGATGCGGCTCGAGCGCCTCTGAGCACGGATGCGAATTGGCGCTGTACCCCTGGAGGCAATCGACAAGCAGTTGATGTTGTCCATGCGCAGACTGGGAACAGGTATGTTTATACATACCCGTTTAACCAGCTAAACTTTTTAGTGGTCTCGGACTTTTCCTTAGCATGAACTATATTGGGAGGAGTTATTCCTGGGTCAGGATGGTCAGAGGAAAAGGCAGGTTGTTCAAGATTTCCAACAGATCCACTACGGTATCCTCCGTTCCCCGAATCACCACCAGACCCTGGTTGCGATCAAGAGTGGAAACGATACCCAAATGGTCAAAGGCTTCTATTAGGCGGGTGAGCATATCGATGTGGGCCGGATCTACCTGGGCCATTATATTACTGCTCATAGCTATTCCCTTTCAGCCGATAAAGAATGGAGTGGATATCCACCGGTTGAGAATACGGTATAAAGACACGCTGGCGAGGATGACGGGCCCGGTCGACCTCTTCACCATCGCTGTCGTACAAGTGTATCAGTTGGACGGGTGTTGAACCCGACTGCGGAGTCAGTAGCCACAGGGGATCACCGGGGCCAAAATTAGCACGCTGCTCCACTTCCAGCCAAGCCCGCTCAGCATCGTAGCCCTTGACCACTCCGCAAAACTCAGCCCGATTGGGGTTTTTTTGATTGGCAGCGTCCTGAAGGTCTAAGTCAGCTCCGTCCAAAAAACCAGCGGTAAATGGCCGGGTGGCTACCGCCCTCAGTTGATCCATCCATTTCTCCAGTTGAGCTGGGTCATCAAAGGAACCCTGTTTGTAAGCATCCAGAGCTTCCCGGTAGACTCGAGCTACAATCGCCAGATAAAGCGGACTTTTCATGCGTCCTTCTATTTTGAAGGCATCTACGCCCGCCTCCACCAACCGGGGAAGGTGCTCCAAAAGGCAGAGATCGCGAGAGTTGAGGATGTAGGTGCCTCGCTGGTCTTCATGAACCGGGTAGTACTCGCCAGGGCGTTTTTCTTCCAGGAGGGCATATTGATAGCGACAGGGATGGGCACATTTGCCCCGGTTGGCACTGCGCCCCGTCATAAATGACGACAACAGGCAGCGTCCCGAGTAAGACATGCACATGGCTCCATGCACAAACATCTCGATTTCGATGCCAGCCCGTTCCTTGATCATGCGGATTTCCTCCAGGCTCAGTTCCCGGGCGGCCACGATGCGGCGCGCCCCCAGATCACGGTAAAAGGCGGCCGATTCATAGTTGGTGACATTGGCCTGAGTACTGATAGTAATAGGAATGGAAGGAGCATAGCGATGGGCCATGCGTATGATTCCGGGGTCGGATATGATCAAACCGTCCACTCTCAATTGCTCCAGTTCTTCCAGATAAGAGGGCAGATCAGTTAAGTCCTGGTTATGGGCGAAAATATTTACGGTAACATATACACGTTTCCCCCGGTGGTGGGCCTCGGCTACCCCTGCCTGCAAATCAGAGCGGTTCAGGTTGCCGGCATAAGCCCTCAAACTGTAGTTGTGACCACCGGCGTACACAGCGTCCGCGCCAAAGGTTAATGCCGTGTAGAGTTTCTCCAAATCACCCGCGGGCAAAACCAGTTCCGGCAGTTTTATGGTCTGTACCTGGTTATCAGTCAATATATCGCCCCTTGGCTCTTAAATGTTCTTCATAGGTTACCGAAAAATGATGACTGCCATCCCCCCGAGCTACATAGTACAAATAGTTATGCTCTTGAGGATGCAGGGCGGCTTCCAGGCTTGCCAGGCCAGGGTTGGCGATTGGGCCAGGCGGCAAGCCTAAATATTTATAAGTATTGTAAGGATTATCGATCTCCAGATCCGCATAGGTCACGACTTCTTTATGGTTGGGTAAACAATAGAGTACGGTGGCATCGATCTGCAGTAACATACCTCGGGCCAAACGATTATGAATGACCCCGGATATAACTTCCCTTTCCGAGCCGACTTGAGCTTCTCTTTCTATCAATGAGGCTAGAGTGACCGTTTCATTTATAGTGAGGTTGTTTTCATCAGCGGCAGCCGCTAGCTTTTCCTGCCAAAGGTGCTCAAAGGTAGCTAACATATGCTGTATCATTTCCTGCGCAGTTATGTCTTCGGGAATCACATAAGTATCTGGAAACAGGAATCCCTCCAGGGCATGATCAGCCTGGGGAGATACACCCTCCAGAAAGGCAAAAGAATAATCTGCTTCTAAGGCCTCCTGCCACTCTGCTTCGGTAAAAAGTCCCTGTTTGACAAACAATCTGCCTATCTGATCGACCGTGTATCCCTCCGGTATAGTGATAGACTGGGTCACTACCGCTCCTCGGGCAATATCACCAGCTATTTCACTCACCGACTGGCTCCGTTTGAATATGTAATGTCCCGCCTTCAACTGGCTGTCCAATCCTTCTTTACGACAATAGGACAAGAAAGCATTGGCACTGTGTACCAAACCAGCTTCCTCCAGCTGGATAGCGATCTCGCGGGCGGTGCTATTGGCAGGTATGCGCACATCTATGGGACGGTGATCAGCAGGATCTACCGGCTCATACTGACGGTTCAAATAGTTGTAACCCATCAGGATCGCAACTATCAAGAATAATAAGGCCAGCCAAATAGCAGGTCGGAGTCTAGAATGTTTCTTTATCGAGATCTCACTCATTTCCTTCTCCTGATTCTAGGGGAGGCACCTGATCAGTTGCGTCTGCTCCACTGCTAGGATCAGGCTCCTCATGGGGAGGAATGATCTGATCACCTATGGGTGTCCCAGTGTCATCATCATCTCCATTTATCGGTATATCCAGTACCGGCCCGGTATATATCAGAGTATGGAGTGGTCTATAATGATCAGTAGCCAATTGAGTGCGTTGGGCGACATTGCCGTTTTCATCGTAAACCAGCTTAAAGGAACGAGCTACATAGCCCGGGAAGCCCTTCTGGTCGATCTTCTCCTCGCCAGGATTCAAAGTGAGATCTTCCTGACGGATCTCCTGAAAAGGTATTACTTTATCAACAACACTGGTAAGTTCAATGCGCTTTTTGTTGCTCAAATGTCCGTATATGGTGACGGTTAGTTGACCGCCCCCGGTATTGGTACGGATATAAATGGGATGATCGGTATTGTTCTTAAACCGAAAATCCTGAATCCCCCAGCTAACGGTAGCATCCAATCCCACCGGAATATAGGCCACAGCCAAAGCATGATTATGACGTTCGACAATCTCCAGATCAGCTTTCAAAACCGAGTTATACAGAGTGGAAGACACCTGACAGATTCCTCCACCCACACCTGGTTCAAATCTGCCACTGACAATGACCATGGCATCACGATAGCCCGTTTCAAAAGAGCGGGCACCCACTGTTTTGTTAAAGGAAAAAACCTCGCCTGGATTTACTACCTGCCCGTTTATAGCCGAAGCAGCCCTTACCAGGTTGTGAGTTCGATCTATCTCACCACTGTTATACCAGGTGATAGCTGAGGAAAGTTCCCCCATTACTTTTAGATCTTCTTCACTGATGGATGGGTAAACCTGGTCAACCACTATAGGAATCTTTAGTTCTTCCCAAGCAGACCATTGAGTGGGCATGGTATCCCAGGTGGCTGCAATGTTCACCTGTTTTCCTTCCTTACCAGGCACCACGATCAATCCCCGATCTCGATCGACTTCCAGCTGCGGATCAACGGGTGGCTGTCCTATATGTTGATTCCACTCTTCAGCCAGTTTTTCCAGGACAGCCTGGTTATATTCGATAGGTGGGGCATAAGCGATCACGCGAGCTCCATCCAGATTTAAGAGTTTGGAGCGGATGCCCCGTTCCTGCTCCTGTTCCCAAATCTCATCAATAACCTTGTCGATACTTGCTTTTTTGCATATTTCACCCATGGTGGTGCTATAAGAGAACTCCCGAAAATAAAAGTTGACCGGCGTTTGATATAGCCTATCAAAATGTGCTTCTATGTCAGAAGCCACTTCATACCGATCCTGGCCACCCACCGGCACCGTAGCGATGGCCACACCGGGCAAGAATTGATCAGTCTGATAGAAAAATTGGTAAAAATAGAGCACCAGGGCTGCGATTATGCCGGCGATCACCACCAGAACAAAAACCAGCCCTTTTTTAAGTTTTGCACTAATCAAGAATTAACCCCCACAACCTAGAATGTAGTACAGCTTATTCTCCTCTTTCACTATTATACGATATTATCGTCCCCAGCCTAGCAGTAGTTTAAATAAAGAATAAGTCCTCGCTTATAGTCTAGATTAATCCACCCATGTGAATACAGTTTTTCACAAAAAAACAGGGCAGAAGTCCCTGCTTCTCCCCTGTTTCGCTATGTTTACAGTTCTTCGGACTCCACCAGTTCTTGCCAAGCGTCAGCCACTCGCTCCCATTCCTCGTCATCTTCTATATCACTCAGGAACTCATTGCCTTCCTCATCATGGACTACTTTGAGAATGATGACTTCGATCTCTTCTTCATCTGCCAATTCCTCTTCGTCTTCCAGAGGAACTAAAACCCGGTAAACATCCTGCTCAATTTCCAGTTCCGCCAGCAGTTCAAACTGATGCTCTACTCCTTCGTCATCTACCAGAACCAGTATGGGATACTCTTCATCAAATATCTCCTCATGGGTCATTTCTTCACCTCATTTCGAAAACTAGTCACATTCTAATATTTACCTGCTTTACTTGTCAAACCTATGATTTTGGTTTTGGGCATCAAGGTAACTTTGTAGGATATAGACTGCCGCCACTTTGTCAATAACCTGTTTACGCTTGCGTCTTGATATATCGGCTTCGATAAGGACACGCTCAGCACTACGAGTAGTAAGACGCTCATCCCAATACTCTATAGGCAAGCCGAGATTTTCCTGCAAACTTCCGCCAAACTCTAGGATCTCCTCGGCTTTGGGACCCAGAGTTCCGTCCATATTGCGCGGCAGTCCTACCACCAGCAACTCACATTCCAACTGCTGACACAGTTCCCTAAGTTTAGCCAGATCCTTGGTAAGACTACTGCGTTGCAATACCGAATGACCTTGAGCTGTCCATCCCATGGGGTCACTGACAGCAATCCCGATGCGCTTTTCTCCCACATCTAAGCCCATTATTCTCATAATATTTCCTTCGTATACTTATTACTACTTCGCTCACCTGCTAGAACGCGAGGTATATCGGAGGACACAAGGGACACAACAGAACCGTCCCCTTGTGTCGTCCCTGTGTCGGTCGTCCCTCCTCAGGATGACACCTTCGTAATCTCAGACTCTATCACTTCTGCAAATAGCTCTTTAACAGGACTTCCAGAACCTCGTCCCGTTCAATTTTACAAATGAGATGACGGGCTTCATTATGACTGGTTATGTAGGCAGGGTCGCCAGATATCATATAACCCACCAGTTGATTGATGGGGTTATAGCCTTTTTCGGCCAAGGCCTGGTAAACCTCCTGCAGAATAGCACGCACCTTCTCTTCGCTTTCGCGATCCAGTTTGAAGCTGACTGTTTTATCTGATCCCTGAGGCATGACTAACACCTCCTTAGAGTGCAAGTTTTCTACGCTGTGAGCCGCTTATCCTTTGTTTATTGCAAGGTTTTTTCTACCATTTGCCGGGCGGATGCTAAAGCCTCCTTCAGCTTAGCCGGGTCTTTGCCACCAGCTTGAGCCATATCGGCTCTTCCTCCTCCGCCACCCCCGGCTACCCGAGCGGCGGCAGCTACTATCTGGCCGGCATTGATTCCTCTTTTCACCAGTTCGGGGCTAACAAAACACACGAACAACACCTTGCCATTAGTGACTGACCCCAGTAAAACTACCGCCGTCCCTAGTTTGTCCCGCAGCATTTCCGCGTTCTGACGAAGACTGTTCGCATCAGCTGCCGTTACCGACTCGATCAGCACTTTAGCCTCGCCAACTGTTTCCGCCTTTTCCAGCAGATCCTGGCTGGCGGCTTTGGTCATCTGGGCTTTCAGGGTTTCCAACTCCCGCTCCCGTTCACGCAACTGGTGATGCAATTGCTCCACCCGATGGCTGACCTCCTGAGGAGTGGTTTTTAACAGCTGGGCTGAGGTTTTCAGTTCCTGCGCCAGGCTGTTAACGTACTGCCAGGCGCTGCGTCCGGTAACTGCCTCTATGCGACGCAGGCCTGCCCCAACACTGCCTTCACTTAGGATCTTAAACAAGCCGATCTGACCAGTACTGGAGATGTGGGTTCCTCCGCATAGCTCCATACTGAAATCCCCTACCTGTACTATCCGCACCTGGTCATCATATTTCTCGCCGAACAAGGCTATGGCTCCCATCTTTCTGGCTTCATCTATTCCTGTAACAGCGGTGGCCACCTGATAATTATTCCAAATAGCTTGATTCACACGCAGCTCTATATCCTCAAGTTCCTCCTCACTTACCGGAGACAAATGAGAAAAGTCAAAACGCAGACGATCGGGTTCCACCAGAGAGCCCTTTTGCTGGGCATGGTCGCCCAAAACCTGGCGCAAAGCTCGATGCAGAAGGTGGGTGGCGGTATGGTTGCGAGCCGTATCCAGGCGCAGACCGTTTTCTACCTTAAGCTGTACAGATTGTCCTTCTTGAAAGGATCCGTCTACCACGCCCAGATGGATGATCCAGTCCGCTGTTTTATGAACTGAGCGCACCTCCATCACCCCATTAGGCCCTTGAATGACACCACTATCGCTGACTTGACCGCCACTTTCGGCATAGAAGGGAGTGGATGCGCTTACCAGCATCACCTCTCCCCCGGTGACCTGGGCGACTCGAGCCTCATTTTGCACCAGAGCCACAATTGTAGACTCCTCCTGCAGACTATCATAACCGGTAAATTCTACGTCTGGTACTGAAGCCAGCAATTCCGCCAAGAGGCGATCCTGGACAAAAGCGGTTTCGCCCTGGTTAGCCTGGCGAGCTCTATTACGTTGTTCCTCCATCATGCGGTTGAATCCAACCGTATCCACAGTAAAATTATTTTCACTGGCTACATCTTCGGTCAAATCCAGCGGGAAACCAAAAGTATCATAGAGCATGAAGGCCGCTTCACCATCGATGATATTTTCACCCCGCTGACGGCTTTGTTGCAGGATCTCTTCAACTTTCTTGAGCCCTTCATTGAGAGTAACGAAAAAGCGTTCTTCTTCCATGCGGATGACCTGGGCTACAAAGTCACGGCGTTCACCTAAATAAGGATAAGCCTCCTGCATCAAACTGCATACTACGTCCACATTCTTATATAGGAAGGGCTGATCGATGCCCAATAGTTTGCCAAATCGCACCGCCCGGCGCAGGATCCGGCGTAAAACATAGCCTCGTCCATCATTACTGGGCAGAACTCCATCTGCTATCAAAAAGGTGCAGGCCCGACTGTGATCGGCAATAACCCGGAATGGGAACCCTTTTTCTCCCGGATCGTATTTTTGCCCGGTCAGGGTCTCGATCTGGGCAATAATGGGCAGGAATAAATCAGTATCAAAGTTGCTAGCCACACCCTGCAGGATGGAAGTCAGCCTTTCCAGGCCCATACCGGTGTCAATGCTAGGACGCGGCAGAGGGGTCATGACCCCGGCTTCATCCCGGTTGTACTGCATAAATACCAAATTCCATATCTCCAGCCAACGGTCGCAGTCACAGTCGCCGATAGCACAGTTATCACCACAGGCATGTTCCTGGCCCCGGTCAAAAATGATTTCGCTGCAGGGGCCGCAGGGTCCAGTATCTCCCATACTCCAGAAATTGTCCTTTTCGCCCAAGCGAATTATGCGGTGGGGCGGGATACCTATTTTATCAGCCCAAATTTCCGCAGCCTGGTCATCGTCCTTATAGACCGTAGCATAGAGTTGCTCCTGAGGCAGTTTGACTACCTGGGTCAAGAAATCCCAGGCCAGGTGAATAGCCTCATCTTTAAAATAATCACCAAAAGAAAAATTACCCAGCATTTCGAAAAAAGTATGATGTCGGGGAGTCCTTCCCACAGTATCTAAATCATTATGTTTTCCGCCCGCTCGCACACATTTCTGTGAAGTAGTAGCCCGTACGTAGTTGCGGCGGTCTATTCCTAGGAACACATCCTTAAACTGATTCATACCGGCATTAGTAAATAGCAGAGTTGGATCATTGACTGGAACCAATGATGAACTGTCTACTATGGTATGGTTATGCTGCTGGAAATATTCCAGGAAGGTTTTACGGATTTGGTTACTGGTCCACACGTTGGTAGCCTCCTCTTTCCCACTAGTGATCTGCGCATTTTATGTTTAAACAGACTACAATAACTTGTCTACTTATTTTCTTTTATCTAAGGGGTTGTGTCAATTGCCAGTGAGATTACTCCACTAATTTCAAATACAACCAGCTGACCAAGACTTTCAACACCGCTGCCAAAGGAACCGCTACCAGCATGCCCCAAATACCCCATAGTTTCCCGCCCGCCAACAGGGAGAACACTATCAGCAGCGGGTGTATGCCCAGTTTGCCACCGATAACTTTGGGAGTGATCAGATTGCCTTCCACCTGCTGAATAACAAATATGGCCAGGGTCATATATAAACCTAGTTGCCAGGATTCAGTCAAGGCTACGGCTACGGCTGGTACTCCACCTAGAAATGCCCCGAAGTAGGGGATCAGGTTGGTGACCCCCGACAGAATCCCCAGCATAAGAGGAAACTTCACTCCCAGCAAAAGGGCGGCCAGGCCTACCATGGCACCGACAAAAGTAGCTACCAGCAGATGGCCTTTGAAGAACTCAATAAGAACTGTATCAAGGGAGGAAAACAACTCTTGCGCTTCCCGGCGTCCCCGCGGAGAAAATAATTTGAGAAAAGAATCTCGTATTTTTTCCCAGTCGGTAAGTATGTAAAAGGCTAGAATCGGTGCAAAGACGATAGCCAACACTTTGCTGAGAAAGCTATACAAGCCCCCCACAAAATTTCGTAAACCCTGGTACACAACTTCATTGACCCGGGAGATATTCTCCTTGACGATTTCCCCTAGTCGTACCGGGATATCCAGGTTTTGCAGGCGATCTGCCATATGCTGAGCCTCGTGAGCGTACTGAGGGATGGCTCGGGCCATTTCCGTCAGTTCCCGGATCAACCCAGGCAGGGCAAAGTAGAAGATCGTGCCCAGTGCTACTATGATCACCACATATAACAGCAAAATTGCCCATACTCTTTTGAGACCTTGCTTTTCTATAAACTGAACTGGTCTAAACAGCAAATAGGCCAGCAGACCAGCCCAGATAAAAGGCATGGTCACCTCGCGAACCCTATATAAAAAGTAAATGGTGGCTGCAACAACCACCAGTACCAAGATCCAACGGCTCCAACGTCGGCTATTCAAATCTGTCACAGCTACCTCTCCAGCATCTCCTCAGCTGATGATCCGATATTGCTGACCATATCCATAGCCCGTCTGGAGCGGGCTTTTATCCGGCGGGTCTGCTGATTGACCTTACCTTCATTATTAAGATAATACCAGGTACCGGCTACACCCAGCACGACTCCCATCAACATAGCTGACCATTCCCTCATAGTTCCACCTCCGTTTACAGTAATCCCGATGAACGTTCTGTAGCTATCAAGGTTCCATCTTCGGCTACTTCATAGAGATTCACCTTGCCGCGATTATAATTAAACTCCATAAAACAGTTCCAACAATAATATTGGTCACTGCCTACTCGGCCCACTTGCAAACCACGACATATGGGACAACGAGTAATCAATTCAATCACTCCCTTGCTGCTCTATCAGACCACTGCTGATGCTTTTCCAGTGTATTTGTTCAACCGGGATTTGACTGCGTCCCTGTAAAATATCGCTCAATACCCCCGTTGAGACCTCAATTTCTCTGACTCTTTGATCATTGGATAAAAAAAAGTCGCTGACTGCCCCAATCTCCCTACCTTCTCCATCATAGATCCGGTCTCCCAATTTCCTTTCATATATCGATAATTCTTCCCCGTGTTGGTAGGATTTAATACTATTCAAGTCACGGATAATAACGGATTCAGCAGTAAGCTCCAGATCTTGGGCATTTATCATGCCAGTTTCCATTTCATCTGTCTCAACGATGACATAAGCCAGGCGCAGATCATCACCTATCACCGCCCGTTCCACCCGTCCCACTATCGAAGCGGTTGGTGAAAAAAACAGAGGAAGATTCTTTATATTCCTTACTCGCACTGAGCCATCTCCTTTGTTGTCAAGTATAGTTTTCTCACCCGACCAAAAAAAAATGCACCTTTAGGGAGCATTTCTACGGTTAAAAATAATTGTTCATTGGATCCATTTTGGCAGGAATAGTAATTTAAAACGGGAATATTAGACAATATCTAAAATATTTACATTCGGGGTGTTTTTATGCGCTTATTCACGGTCAGTAAGCTGTTTTTTGTCGGGGTAATAGTATTTTCGCTGCTATGTTTTCCTCAGGCCCTATCTGCCCAAGAGAATGCTCTCCATGTTTATACGGGCACGGGCGCACCTGGGTTAACCAATGGAGCCCTTAACCAGGCAGAGTTTTATTCACCGTATGGATTGGCAGTGAATGATCAGGGCCTTCTCTATTTGGCTGATTCCTATAATAACTCCATTCGAGTAATAGCCAATGGAGTTGTAAAAACAGTGGCGGGGAGTAATGATGGCCAGGATTCCTTGGGCTTCCCCCAGGGAGGCTATAAAGACGGCGCTGCGACAGCAGCCCAGTTCAACCGGCCCAGAGCAGTGGTAGTAGCACCGCATGAAACTATTTATGTGGCCGACACCCAGAACCATGTTATCCGCAAAATTGCCGATGGCCAGGTCACCACGTTGGCGGGCACAGGTAAGGCCGGTTATAAGAACGGTTCTGCTCTGGAAGCGCAGTTCGATTCCCCCAGCGGCTTAGCCCTGGATCAAAGCGGTAATCTTTATGTAGCCGATACCTTGAATAATGCTATCCGCAAAATCGACCCCGCCGGAGTTGTTACCACTTTCGCCGGCTCAAGCTCCGGAAATGCTGGCTACCAGGATGGCAGCATCGATACCGCCTTATTCAACGAACCGGCCGCTCTGGCACTGGATAAGCACGGCGTTCTCTACATCGCCGACACCGGCAACCAATTGATCAGAAAAGCCAGCAACGGGCAAGTACAAACCTTGGCCGGGTCACGGGGCACATTATTGACCGGTACTGACTACTATCAGGGCAGCTTCCAGGACGGTGCAGTCGATAAAGCAGCCTTTAATTTTCCTAAAGGTTTAGCTGTTTTGGATAATGACCATGTGATAGTAGCGGACACTTGGAATAGTCGGGTGCGGGCTATTCTAACCAATGGCGAAGTCATTACTCTGCTGGGCACCGGCAAGTTCGGACGAGCCGATGGCCCGGTAAGTGCTGCGGTATTAGGCAGTCCCGTTGGTCTGGCAGCTTATAACAACAGTCTCTATATTGCTGATGCTGATAATAA
>DBRE01000122.1 GCA_002305535.1 Syntrophomonas sp. UBA1376 | reverse complement strand
CCGGCGGCCTGCTTCGGAGGTGAAACGGCGACAGTCACCGATGCTTTTAATTATGGTCTGTCTTTGCAACAAGGTGATGCTAGCCGCTCTGAAGCTTATCTGCAGAAACTAGCCCAGGCGAGTTCTCTTGACCTAGATGATGTATGTACCATAGTCATCCAACAAGTTGTAAACACGCTAGTGGAGGCCACTGATGACATGTTCAAGGAATGGGAAAACGAACCCGCCTACCGGGTGTGGGAAGTTGTCCACCAACGACATTTTACTCTGGATCGAGTGGTAGGCATTGGAGCTGCTGCTCACTCCATAATACCTAGTGTGGCTAACTCCTTACAGGTGGAGCCTTTTCTCCACAACTATGCTGATGTTGCCAACGCTCTGGGAGCAGCAGTTGCCCGACCGACTCTGGCGGTTTATTTACACCTGGATACGGCCCGATCTTTATGTGCGGTGGAGCCTGGCGGAATAGTGGAAGAATGTGGCGATATTGATAAATATCAGCTGGTGGACGCCCGCCACCTGGCCATGAAATACTTATACCAACTGGGAAAAGAGCGGGGGATGGACGATTATCTAGATGATCATTCTATTTTCCTGGAAGAACAGTTTAATTTGATCCGAGGATGGGATCGAAATGGCCGTATTTTTGATATTGGAGCACAGGTCGCACCTGGGTTGATCACAGAATATCAGGGGGTGAGAAGATGAAACCGACAGGTGTGTTGTTTTTTCCAGCTTTTGATTGGGCTATTTCTCCTACTCACCCAGAACGAGAGGAGCGGTTGCTCTACACCCGCGATCAGCTTTTTGAAGAAGGCATCATGGATCTTCCTGAAATACGTGAATACAAACCACGCTTGGCTGAACCCATTGATATTGGTGCGGTTCATTTTGTGGTTCCTGATCAAAAGGCCAGTTTATTAGAAGCCCATTTTGTGGCAGCCGGGTCTACTCTTGTATTGGCTGATGCCTATATGAAGGGTGAAATCAAAAATGGTTTTGCCATAGTCAGACCTCCCGGGCACCATGCCATGACTGTAAGCCACGGCAATCGTGGTTTTTGTAATATAAATAATGAAGCTATTATGATCGAATACCTGCGTCATAAATATGGGGTCAAACGGGTTGCGGTCATAGATACTGATGTACATCATGGTGATGGAACCCAGGAGATATACTACCATGACCCAGACGTTTTGTATGTGTCGTTTCATCAGGATGGACGCACCCTGTATCCCGGCACGGGGTTTATGGACGAGGCTGGAGGGCCGTTAGCTTACGGCACTACCATAAATGTACCTTTGATGCCCAAGACCACCGATGCAGGAATCCACTATGTGATCGATCATCTGGTATTACCGTTGTTGGAAGAGTTCAAGCCCGATTTGGTAGTTAATTCGGCCGGTCAGGATAACCATTATACTGACCCACTGGCTGATATGCGGTTCACTGCCCAGGGTTATGCTGAATTAAACCACAAACTTGCTCCCCATATAGCTGTTTTAGAAGGGGGTTATTCAGTGGAGACAGCCCTACCCTATATCAACATGGGAATCATAATGGCTATGGCTGGCATGGACTATAGCAATTTGCGCGAACCTGATTATGCCCGTGAGAACTTCAGAGAGTCTTTCCGTAACCTGGAAGCGATCAAAAAGATGACTGAGACACAGCTCAACCTATTTAGGCATCGCCAGGATACCATAGATAAGAATCGCCGTTCTCAGGGTGAGTTTTTCAGCGAATATCAACGCATCTTTTATGATACCGATTATATTCACGAAGAACAGCAGATCCGGCTACGTAATTGTCCGGATTGCTGCGGTTTCCGCATGCTGGAATCAACCGCTCAGCAACGTAACGGTAAACTATACCGAGTCCTGTGCATATCAGTTCCTATAAACTGCTGTTCAGCCTGTCATGACCAGGGTGCCGAAGTATACCAGGAAATGATCCGCTATGATCGTTATGATTATGTTTACTTACAGGATCGCATCAAACGCGAATATCGCAGCTTCAATACAGAAAAAGCTGAGGAAAGTATCATTAAATGAACAAGATACACCTGCTGAATGAACACTTAATAAATAAAATTGCTGCCGGAGAGGTGATCGAGAGACCGGCTTCGGTAGTCAAAGAACTGATAGATAATGCTCTGGATGCTGGAGCTTCTCGTATCACCATCGACTTTGCTCAGGGTGGCATTGAGATTATCGAGGTAGAGGATAATGGTCACGGTATAGGTGCACAGGATATCCCCCCGGCTTTTATGCGCCATGCTACCAGTAAAATAACCTCAGAGAGTGATTTGCTCAACATTGGAACCATGGGTTTCCGTGGTGAAGCCTTGCCCAGTATCGCCTCGGTATCACGCTTGGAGTTGTATTCCTGTCCACCAGAGCAGACGGGTATGTATGCCTGTTACGAAGGGGGAGTACTGAAAACGCTGGAACCGGCTTCCTGCCCCCCAGGAACTCGCATTAGAGTTAGTGATCTATTCTTTAACACCCCGGCACGCAGAAAATTTCTAAAAAGCCCTGTAAGTGAAGGCAATCATATTCATGAACTGGTATCCCGTTATGCATTGGCTCGCCCAGAGGTTTCCTTCACCTTGAAAAATAGCCGTAAGACCTTTTTTAAGACCCCAGGTAATGGATCAGTGCGAGATGCGGCCGTAGCTATTTATGGCAGCCAATTTGTAAAAACT
>DBRE01000094.1:13482-25891 GCA_002305535.1 Syntrophomonas sp. UBA1376 | reverse complement strand
GCTCGCTCTGGCAGGGTGTCGACTTTTTCGACACCCTGAGGCTGCCAAATGGCAGCCTTTTATTATGAAGTAATTGCCGGTATAATTGCGAGAGGAAGCAAAATCTGCTATATTCATTAGGTAAAATTAGATCGGTGGATAGAAAAGTGTATGCGTTACTGACATTACCTTTGATCAGTGCATTAATCGGGTACATAACCAATGTAGTGGCGATTAGACTGCTTTTTTGGCCGCAGCAGCCTATTAATTTTGGTTTTTTTAAACTGCAGGGAGTATTGCCGAAAAGGCAAGCCGATATTGCCGCCAGTGTAGGCGAGCTGGTAGAAGAGCGCTTGCTGTCATTGGATGAAGTCATAGACCAGGTCAATACCCCGGAAGTAAGAGAGAGATTAGTTGTCACTATAACTGACGTAATGAGGGACAAGCTGGACAGCATGTTGCCACGTTTTATTCCTCCCCGGGCCATACAACTGATTGCTGATGCTTTAGAAAAGGTAGTGCGTCAGGAAGCCGATCAAATCATTAGTCAGGTGGTTGAATCTGTTCGCGATTATTTAACGACCGAGATACAGATAAAACAAATAGTGGAAGATAAAATCAACCAGTTCGACTTAGATGAACTGGAAGATTTAGTTCGTGGTGTGGCATCAACGGAATTGCGGTTTATTGAGATCCTGGGCGGAGTCCTGGGGTTTATTATTGGTTTAGTCCAAATGGGCATTATGATACTGTTTTACTAGGTGCAGGCGGGAGGTTTAAATATGGTGAAGATATCTTTACAAGATGGAAGCGTACGGGAGTATCCTGCGGGAACGACTATATTACAGGTAGCTGAGGACATCAGCTCTAAACTGGCTAAAAATGCGGTAGCCGCCTTGTTCAATGGTGAGGTGATTGATTTGACCTGTCCACTGAGCAAGGACGGTTCTCTGGAGTTATTGGATTTTGATGATCCGCGAGGTGCTTCGGTTTACCGTCATTCTTCTGCCCATGTGATGGCTCAGGCGGTCAAGAGGCTGTGGCCTGATACCAAATTGGCTATCGGCCCGTCCATTGACAAAGGTTTTTATTATGATTTTGACGGTGAACATACTTTTACTCCGGATGATTTTGCCGCCATTGAAGCTGAGATGAACAAAATAATCAAAGAGGATCATCCCATTGTACGAAGGGAATTACCGCGGGATGAAGCCATAGAATTCTTTGCCCAACAGGGTGAAGATTACAAAGTCGAATTGATCAGGGATTTGCCTGAAGATGCCGTCATCAGCTTCTACCAGCAGGGCGAATTTACTGATTTATGTGCTGGGCCTCACCTGCCTTCTACCGGTCGAGTTAAGTCCTTTAAGGTTATGAACCTGGCTGGAGCATATTGGCGAGGTGATGAGACCAAACCCATGCTACAGAGGATCTATGCTACCTCCTTTCCTAAAAAGACTCAGTTAGACGACCATATCAACAAATTAGAAGAAGCCAAGAAGCGGGATCATCGCCGCCTGGGCAGGGAATTGGGATTGTTTGCTCTAGTGGACGAAGGGCCCGGATTCCCCATATTTTTGCCCAAGGGGATGATACTGCGCAATGAATTGGAAAATTTCTGGCGGGAAGAGCATCGTAAGGCGGGCTACCAGGAAATAAAGACCCCGGTTATCCTGAATCGCGAACTGTGGGAAAGATCAGGTCACTGGGATCATTATCAGGAAAATATGTATTTTACGAAAATAGATGAGCAGGATTATGCGGTCAAACCCATGAACTGCCCAGGTGGGCTCTTGGCCTACAAACAGTCTTTGCACAGTTATAAAGAACTACCCTTACGTTATGGTGAACTGGGATTAGTGCACCGTCATGAAATGTCGGGAGTGTTACATGGCTTAATGCGGGTAAGGGCCTTTACCCAGGATGACGCCCACATTTTCATGTTGCCCGAGCAGATCATAGATGAGATTAAGGGAGTCATCGAACTGGTGGATCGTTTCTACAGCCTGTTTGGCTTCCCATATCATGTAGAGCTTTCCACTAAACCCGAAAATGCGATGGGCTCTGATGAAATTTGGGAAATGGCTACAAATGCCTTGATCAAGGCTATGGAAGAAAAGGGCATGGAATATAAGGTCAACGAAGGTGATGGAGCCTTTTATGGCCCCAAGATCGATTTTCACCTACAGGATTCTCTGGATCGTACCTGGCAGTGTGGAACTATCCAATTGGACTTCCAGATGCCGGAGAAGTTAGACATTACTTATATTGGTGAGGACGGGGAGAAACACCGCCCGGTCATGATCCATCGCGTGATCTATGGTAGCATTGAGCGGTTCATCGGCATCCTTACCGAACATTTTGCGGGAGCTTTTCCGGCCTGGTTGGCGCCGGTGCAGGTAAGAGTCCTGCCTATTAGTGAGCGCCAGCATGACTATGCCCAGCAGGTCACCGACCAATTGTCGGCAGCGGGCGTACGGGTGGAAATGGATAGCCGCAGTGAAAAAGTAGGCTACAAGATTCGCGAAGGTCAGTTGCAGAAGATTCCTTATCTGCTGATCGTAGGGGATAAAGAAATCGAAGCGGGAGCAGTGGCAGTGCGCCATCGCAAACAGGGCGACCTGGGTGCCATTTCTCTTGCAGACTTTATTGCTAAGATCTCGGCAGAAATAAAGGAAAAGGCCAACAATTAATTACCTTGCAAGATGATAGCTGGTATGCTATACTTTTTGATGGATTAAAGCAGGAGCCTTGCTTCTCACCTTACAACCGTGGTTCGTAAGGTATATGGTTTTATGCCAGCGCATTTCAATGGGCGAAGAAGCCCATTGGATTTACGCCAGATGAAGCGAGCTTTAGGCTCGCTTATTTTATTATGGAGGTGAACTTCTTATCAGCAAGGATTGGAGAGTTAATGAGGAAATACGCACCCGAGAAGTCAGGTTGGTTAGTGAGGATGGAGAGCAACTAGGTATTGTTCCAATAAATCAGGCGCTCGAAATCGCTATCAATAAAGGACTGGACTTGGTGGAGGTTGCACCATCTGCCAAACCTCCGGTTTGCCGGCTCATGGACTATGGGAAATTTAAGTTCGAGCAGAGCAAACGTGAAAAGGAAGCGCGTAAGAAGCAAAAGGTGATTTCTATCAAGGAAGTAAAACTTCGCCCGAATATTGATGAGCATGATTTCCAGGTCAAGGCTCGTAATGCCCGTAAGTTTCTGGGAGCCGGCGACAAGGTCAAAGTAACTATCATGTTTCGGGGTCGGGAGATAACTCATCCGGAATTGGGAGAGAAATTATCTCTGCGTATGGTAGAAGAACTCTCCGATATTTCTGCAGTAGAAAAACCTCCCAAGGTTGAGGGTAGGAATATGGTTACGATCCTAATACCTAAAATTGAACACACAAAGGAGGAAGGCTGATGCCTAAGACCAAAACACATAGAGGTGCAGCTAAACGATTTAAGAAAACTGGCTCAGGGAAAATTAAGCGTTCCAAGGCATATGCCAGCCATCTGTTAGGTCATAAGAGTCCCAAACGCAAACGGAAACTGCGTAAATCTGGCCTGGTAAGTGTTGCCGAAACCAAAAGAATATCCAAGCTTATTCCGTAAAGTAGGAGGTTGACGATATGCCAAGGGTTAAACGAGGTGTAACCACCCATCACCGACATAAAAAGGTTCTTAAAGCTGCTAAAGGCTATTTTGGCAGTAAATCCAAACTGTATCGAGTAGCTAATGAGCAGGTCATGAAATCTGGTCAATATGCATACATTCACCGTAAGCTGAAAAAACGCGATTTCCGCAGACTGTGGATCGCGCGCATAAATGCTGCGGCCCGTGACAATGGTACCACCTACAGCAGAATGATCCACGGCTTGAAAACTGCCGGTGTGGACATCAACCGCAAAGTATTGGCGGAATTGGCTGTAAGTGATCCCCAGGGATTTTCTGAACTGGCCGAACTGGCGAAGAAAAACAACTAAAGAAAGAATACTAAAAAGTATGGCTTCAGCCATACTTTTTTGCTATAGAGGTAAAAATGCAACATCTTACTTCCCGTGACAATCCTCTGGTGAAAGAGACCATTAAGTTGAAGCAGAAAAAGTATCGCCAACAAACCGGAACCTTCCTGATCGAAGGTGAGCGTATGCTGCGCGAAGCTTTTAAAACCCCAGAACTATTAGTGCGTGTTTTCTTAGAAGATGATATACCTATCCCGCGCGAGATCAACTCCTTGAACATCGAATGTTTTCAGGTGACATCTGCGATCATGAAAGCGATGGCTGATACTGAACACCCGCAAGGAGTGGTGGCTGTCGCTCGTATACCACAACACCAACCTGAGTATCTATTCGATCGATCGGTTATGGTACTGCTGCTGGATCGTATCGCTGACCCTGGTAATCTGGGGACGATTATTCGTACTGGGTGGGCTCTGGACTTGGACGGCATCTTACTAACTGCCGGCTGCGCCGACCCATTCAGCCCTAAGGTAGTCAGAGCTAGTATGGGAGGTATTTTTCATGTTCCCATATTTACAGTTGATGGAGAGTTTGTTGACCGACTGCTGGATAATGGCTATAAAATGATAGCCGCTACACCCAACACCCGGATCAGCATTTACGATACCGACTGGCAGGGAGCGGTAATATGTGTTATTGGCAGCGAAGCTCATGGAGTGGATGACCAATGGCTGCAAAGATCTTCCCAGCAGGTGGTGATACCGATAAATTCCAAAGTGGATTCTTTGAATGCAGCGGTATCCTGTGCTATAATCATGGCAGAGGCTAGACGACAGCGGGATACTCATCATTGAAGTCCAAATTCGTAGTATGATATAATTATTTTGGTTCCGACCCAACATTACGGTGGAAGGGTGGACATTAGAGTGGAAAAAGCACAGACAATGTGGCAGTTATTTGAAAGCTCTGGTTGCATTATTTATTATTTATTATATAAGATGATGGTAACTCAATAGGTCTTATAGCATAAAGGCGATGAACAGGATAAGTAGTCTGATAGGTGTGCCCAGCAGGGAGGTCGTACCGTGACTGGAAGTATGGCCGGGGCAGGATCAGGTGAATTCACCTGGGAGCTATGAACTGAACTGAGAGTAGGTTTTATCGGTCACCGCCGTTACCGGGATAATAAGTGAGCCTGAAAGCTATGCTATCAGACTAATTAGGGTGGTACCGCGGAGAGACACTTTCGCCCCTGGGCGAGAGTTTTTTATTTTTCTGCTGGGAGTGAGTGGTATGTTAGAAAAACTGAATGACTTGGAACTAGAATTCCTGCGTCAGATAAGGGAGATCGACCAGATAGATCAACTTAATGATCTGCGGGTGAAACTCCTGGGACGTAAAGGAGAAATAACTCAGATACTCAGAGGCCTCAAGGAGATTTCGGCTGATCAGCGTGCCGAAGTAGGGCGGGTAGCCAACGAAATTAAAGAACGTATAGAGAGTAAGCTGCAGCAAAGGAGCGGGGAACTAAAATGCCTGGCTCTGGATGAGCGCCTGCGGGCAGAAACTATCGATGTGACCCTTCCTGGTATTCCTTTCACGAGGGGAGGAAAACACCCCCTTACCCAGATTCGTGAAGAAATTCAGGATATATTCATAGGTATGGGGTTTACGGTGGCAGAAGGACCGGAAATAGAATTAGACTATTACAACTTCGAGGCCCTTAATGTTCCCAAAGACCATCCGGCCAGGGATATGCAGGATTCCTTCTACATAAGTGAAGATGTTTTGCTCAGGACCCACACTTCACCGGTGCAGGTTAGAACTATGGAAGCCATGGCTCCTCAGTTGCCGGTGCGGATCATAGTACCGGGAAAGGTGTACCGCAAAGACGATGACGCTACTCATTCTCCTATGTTTCAGCAGATTGAGGGACTGCTGGTGGATACCGCTATAAATTTTGCTCACCTGAAGGCGGTCTTGATGACCTTTGCCCATCGTATATTTGGGGAAGAAGTCCAGGTTCGTTATCGTCCCAGCTTTTTCCCGTTTACTGAACCCAGTGCCGAAATGGATATTTCCTGCGTAAACTGCGGAGGTGAAGGGTGCCGGGTGTGTTCCTACACTGGTTGGCTGGAAATACTAGGTGCTGGTATGGTTCATCCCCAGGTATTAAGATACGGCGGGTATGATCCAGAAAAGGTCTCAGGTTTTGCCTTTGGTATGGGTATTGAGCGTATAGCTATGTTAAAGTACGGTGTAAATGATTTACGCTTGTTCTTTGATAATGACCAGCGCTTTTTAGAGCAGTTTTAGGAGGTGCAGGCATGGGAGTATCAACTAACTGGTTGAAAAAATACGTTGATTATACATGGTCGGCTGAAGAACTGGCGCATGCTTTAACCATGGCCGGTATTGCTATAGAAGGAGTAGACGACGTTGACGGTGATAAGATCCTGGATTTGGATCTAACACCCAATCGTGGCGATTGTCTGGGGCTGATCAATTTAGCCCGTGAAGTGGCTGCTTTGACCGGAACCCGTGTTATCCTGCCGGAAATAAAGATACGGGAAAGCGCGGATGACATCAACAGTTATATACGAGTAAAAATCAAAGATCCTGATCTGTGCAGGCGCTATGCAGCTCGGGTAGTCAAAAACGTAAAAATCGCTCCTTCACCTGAGTGGATGCAGGAAGCATTGATCCATTCCGGTATCAGGCCCATTAATAATGTGGTGGATGTAACCAACTATGTTATGCTGGAAACCAATCAACCGCTACACGCTTTCGATTACAGTCTGCTGGAAGGAGATAAGCGAATCGTCGTTAGGCGAGCGATGGATGGGGAGCAGTTCACTACTCTGGATGATGTGGAACGCCATTTAGGGAGCAGTATGCTGGTCATAACCGATGGTACGCGACCCGTAGCTTTGGCAGGGATTATGGGGGGACAGAATACCGAGATCAGTGAAACCACTACTACAGTTTTGCTGGAGTCAGCTAATTTTGATCCGGTCAACACCCGGCGCACTTCCCGCCAACTAGCTTTAAGAAGTGATTCATCCATTCGTTTTGAAAAAGGAGTCGATATCAACGGAACGATTTTTGCCCTCGATCGGGCAGCTCAGCTGATACAGGAACTGGCAGGGGGAGAAGTGGTATCCGGTGTCTGTGATATATATCCCCATCCCCAGTCGCCTCTAACTATAAGCCTGCGCCCTAAACGGGTCAATGAACTGTTGGGTACGAATCTATCCACTGATGATATTATCGATTATTTACAGCGACTGTCCTTAGAAGTTAAGAAGAGTGAGACTAATGATACGCTGCAGGTAGTAGCACCCACTTACCGACCGGATCTGCAGATAGAGGAGGACTTGATCGAGGAAGTAGCCAGATTGCATGGTTACAATTTGATTCCGTCTCAACTGCCCGGGGGAGCATCTACAGGAGGTTTGACTCCTTATCAAGCCTTCCAGGTTCGTACTCGCAACACCATAGCCAGCAGCATGAAAGAGGTAATCAACTACAGTTTTATCAACAAAGAAATGTTTGATCATGTCATGTTACCGGATGACGACTATCGCCGTAATGCGTTGGCTATTGCTAATCCTTTATCAGAGGAACAGGGCGTTATGCGAACTCTGTTGATGCCTGGTCTGCTGAACACCATCAGCCGTAATCTGGCCCGGCGTAATCAAAACCTGGCTTTCTTCGAAATGGGATCGGTATTTATTCCCGGCCAAGAAAAGCTACCTTCCGAAATATTGAAGTTAGGGGTGGCTGTATCAGGGCAGAGCGATATTAACTGGAAAGTGTCACCGGTGGAGTGGGATTTCTTTTACTTAAAAGGTGTAGTGGAGGATCTTTTCCAACAACTTGGGATCAGGAACGCTCGCTTTGAAGCCGGTACTGCTCCCGGGTTTCATCCCGGACGCACGGCTGTGATAAGCTGTGGTGAGGAAGAGGTGGGCATCCTTGGGGAAGTCCATCCCCAGGTGTTGGAGAATTTTGATATTAGAAATCGGGTCATCTTCACCGAACTTGAACTAGAAAAGCTTTATAATCATGCTACTCCCCGGGTCATGACTGAATCCATAGGGCGTTTCCCGGCGATAGAGAGAGATCTGGCCGTTCTTTTACCCATTGAAGTCCCTGCCAGTAAAGCAGTTGATACGATGCGCAGGGTGGGGGGGCCATTTCTGCATGATGTGCTGATTTTCGATTTATTCACGGGTGAAGGGGTAGCCCAGGGTTTTAAGAGTATGGCCTTCCGCTTAACCTTTCGATCGGATGAAGGAACCCTTATTGATGAACAGATAAATCCTGTAATGGAAGAAATAATTGAACAGCTGGAGGAAAAACTGGCAGCCAAATTACGCTAAATTGGAGACTGATTTATGAATTTTTAGACTTAAGCGAGAATATAGTAGAATACCACAGCAAGGACACGGGGCAAAGCGGATATGATCCGACCGTGTTAAAAGAGGGCATTAGGCCCTCTTTTTTGACTTTGCCGAGCATTACCATTATTGTCAGCTGATAGATAGGTTATAATGGAGAGACGATAGGCTGGGGAGGGTTATTATGACTGTTGACAGGGATAATCTAATAGTTCAAGTTGAAGGTTGGGGCGAGTATAGTGTGCCAAAGGGCTCTTCGGCCTTAGATTTGACAAAGAGAATCAAAGATGAGGTCAAAGTTCCCATTATGGCTATTGCTATAGATAATGCCCTGCGAGATCTGCATTATGTTTTCAATGAATCATGTCGGGTACGTCTCATTACCCTGGACATGGAAGCGGGATTAAGAGTATACAGAGCCAGCGCGGTCTTTTTGTTGCTTCGGGCTGTACGGGAGGAATTCCCTGATCGGGAATTGATCATCAAACATTCCCTTTCCAACGGATTATTTTGTGAGTTTTTAGATCGTGAACCGGAACGCAATGACGTGGAAAAACTGGAACGATGTATGCGGGATCTGGTGCAAAAAGATCTTCCTCTAACCAGGAAAGCTATTAGCCACAGCGAAGCGATCAAGATATTCACGGAGCAGAATCAAATGGACAAGGTACAACTACTCTGCTTTCGAGAGAAGGAAATGATCCATGTTTGCGAATTAGATGGCTGGTATGAATACTCTTATGGTTATATGGTTCCCAGTACCGGCATGATAGATAACTTTAAGCTGTTGCATTATCCACCTGGCATCATACTACAGACACCGGAAATTGATCGTCCGTGGGAGATCAAACCCTATATTGAACAAAAGAAGTTGGCCGCTGTTTTCCGGGAAGCCAAAGATTGGGCTGATATGTTGGAAACACCTCATGTGGCGGCTTTGAATGATTTAATTGCCAGCGGTGGAATTGATGACTTGATTCGGGTAAATGAAGCGCTCCATGAGAAGAAGATCGCTTCTATCGCCGATATGATATGCCACGATCGTCAGAAAAGACTAGTATTGATTTCGGGCCCGTCATCATCGGGTAAAACTACTTTTGCGCAGAGACTATTGATTCAGTTGCGAGTTAATGGTCGTAAGCCGGTATCCATATCCTTGGACAACTATTTTATAGATCGGCATCTTACTCCACTAGATGAAAATGGCGAATATGATTTTGAATCTCTGTACGCTCTTAAGCTGGATCTGTTCAATGAACATTTGCAAAAGCTTATTGCCGGAGAAGAAGTGATGACTCCGGTTTACAGCTTTCAAAAAGGTACCTGCGAAAAACAGGGTCTATTGATCAGGGTTCCAGCCGGTGAGCCTATCATTATTGAAGGTATTCATGCCCTTAATGAAGAGCTGACACCTAAGATACCCCATGAACAGAAGTTTCGCGTTTATGTAAGTGCCTTGACTCAGTTAAATATTGATTATACTAACCGCATTCCCACGACTGACTGCCGATTACTGCGGCGTATGATAAGGGATAGCCGTACTCGTGGATATGGTGCGTTGCAGACTATTCGTCGTTGGCCTTCGGTTCGAGCGGGAGAAGAGAAAAACATTTTCCCATTTCAGGAACATGCTGATGTGATGTTTAATACCTCGTTGGTCTATGAGTTAGCAGTACTGAAGAATTATGCTGAACCACTACTAAAGGAAATTGGGCCGGAGAATCCGGAATATCTGGAAACGCAACGACTGTTAAAATTCTTGAGTTATTTCCGACCGACCTCGGGTGATACAATTCCTCCCAACTCCATACTGCGTGAATTTGTGGGAGGTAGTTGGTTTAAGAGTTAGGATACTTTTAACAAACCATACATGGTACGAACATTATCCAAATAAGCTCTCCAAAATGTGGAGAGCTTATTTTTAAGGACAGATATATTCTGGTGTGATAGAATTATTATAAATCGTAATATTGGATAAGGGAGGAAAATAAATGGTTCAGCGAGATCACATGAGAGTTCGTACCATACCCGAAATGTTCAATGAGTCTGTAGTACGTTATGCTGATCGACGGTGTCAATGGTTTAAGACCTCTGCCACCACAACTGATTCGCTGACTTATGCCGATGTGGGCATGATCGTCAGGGATCTATGCGGCGGACTGTTATCAATGGGTCTTAAGAAGCAAGATCGGGCAGCTATCATGTCCTATAATTGTCCGCAATGGTTATGGGCCGATCTAGCCATTCTAAATGCTGGTGCGGTCACCGTAACTATCTACCCCTCCTTGTCAGCCCATGAGATGGAATATATCATTAATAACTCGGAATCACGGATCCTGTTTGTTAGAGACGCTTTCAATGTTGAAAAAGTTCTGGAGCGTTTTGAGAGAATGCCCACCCTGGAGACCATCATTTTAATGGATGAATCTGTACCTCTGCCTGACCATCCGGCTTTTCACTACTTAAGTTCAGTTCGAGAAGCAGGTAAGCATTATCTGCATACGAATCGTTATGCCTATGAGCAAGCCTGCGACAACGTAAAGGTATGGGATTGGTCAACGATAATATATACCTCGGGCACTATGGGCGATCCCAAAGGTGCTGTGCATACCCATTATACAATTATGAATGCCGTTCAAGTCGATAATGCCAACTTTGCTCATAACGGTTATATGATGACAGAGGAAGATATTTGCCTCTCGTTTTTGCCCCTTTCTCACTCCTATGAACGACAGTGCGGTCAATTCCAATCCTTGAACTGTGGTGCTACTATCGCTTATGCTGAAAAACCGCAGACCGTAGTGGGTGATCTGCAGATATTTAAGCCCACCGTCTTCTGTTCAGTACCTCGGATTTTTGAAAGAATATATATGGCCATTCGTGATGTAGCTTCAGCTTCTCCAGAAGGCAAAGCGGCTTTTGAAAAGGCTATGGATATCGGGCTGAAAGTAGTTGATAGCCGCAGTGATGAAAATGGTTTCATCGATATGGGATTTGACATTGATTTGATGGAAGGTTTGCCAGAAGACCTACAGGAAGAGTATCGCTGGGCAGATCAGGCGGTCTTCAGCAAAGTAAGAGGCCTACTGGGCGGTAATTTCCGGGTATCATTCTCGGCTTCTGCCAGTCTACCGGCCAACTTGTGGAAAGCCTTTGCTGCAATGGGCATCCGCATTTGTGAAGGATATGGATTGACGGAAACGATGAATGCTATCAACTTTAATAACCTAAAAGCAGTATTACCGGGCTCAATTGGCCCAACTACCTATTCCCACGAGCAAAAACTAGCTGAAGATGGTGAACTGCTGGTACGGGGCGGCAACTTGTTCCTAGGTTACTTTAATAATCCCGAGGCTACCGAGGAAGCTTTTACTCCGGACGGGTTTTTCCATACTGGTGATATAGCCGTAGAATTGGCCAACGGATATTACAAGATCGTTGATCGCAAGAAGAGCATTATGGTGATGGACACTGGCAAAAATGTCCCTCGTGCTAAGCTGGAGAGTAAGTTCTCAACAGCTCATTATGTGGAGCAAATTTGCGCAGTAGGCGATGATCGTCCTTTCATATCAGCTGTTGTGGTGCCGAAATTCGAGACTCTACTGGCCTTAATGCAGAAACAGGGTATAACCTTTGATGAAAGCCAGATAGTCTATGAAGGTGAAGGCGTGGAAAGGGTTTGTGTCAAAGTCGGAGACGATTTCGTTTCTCACGAAGAAATCAGGAAGTTAATTGATCAGGACATAGCTGAGGCCAATGAGCAATTGGAAGAATACGAAAAAATCAAGAAATATCATATTTCCAATCGTCGCTTCCTGGAAGACTTGGACGAGGTTACCCCCACTCTGAAAAACAAATACCGCAATATAATTAAGAACTTCAGTGAAGAGATCGAGGCTATTTATGATAAATAGAGATGTGCCGCCCCAGAACTAACAACCAAGGAGATTTTTATAAAAAATACGCCCGGGATAAGCCCCGGGCGTATTCTCTACCCTACAAATTAACGTCCCTTGAAATCTGCTTTGCGGTTTTCTAAGAAAGCGCCCATGCCTTCTTTTTG
>DBRE01000094.1:0-13405 GCA_002305535.1 Syntrophomonas sp. UBA1376 | reverse complement strand
GCTGGCACCACCATGTTGACCAGCCCCATTTTTTCTGCCGTAGCGGCATCAAAGAAATCACCGGTGAAAATATATTGTTTAGCTAAACAGATAGATACGCTGCGCGGCAATCTCTGGGTACCGCCGCCACCGGGGTAAATACCTACATTGATTTCAGGTAGGCCTAAAGTGGAGTTGTCAGCGATGATGCGAATGTCACTTGCCAGAACTGTTTCCAAACCTCCGCCTAGAGCCAGACCGCGTACGGCAGCGATGACCGGCTTATGGTTGTCCTCAATAGCGAACAAACACNNACAGCTTTTAAGTCGGCCCCGGCAGCAAATACATTTTCATTACCGCAAATGATAATAACCTTTACTTCTGGATCAGCGCTATATGCCTCCAATGCATCGGTTGACTCAGCCAGTAAAACATCATTAACAGCGTTCATGGCTTTGGGACGATTAAATTGAAGATAGCCCACGCCGTCTTCCACCCAGGCCAATATGGTTTTGTATTCCTTGCCTTTGTATGCGTCCATTAATATTCCCTCCTATTTTTGTTGATTAAAGATATATTCATTACCAGTTGCGAAATTTCCTGCTTAAATAATACGTAAAATGGAAATAAGTTATGTAAATATTATGACTATTAAACACGGACAAAATGTAGAAAGTTGTGCAGGAGGAAGGATTATTGTGCCAGGTTTGGCTAAAGGGATTGAGGTGGGAATTAAATCACTGTGGTTTGCGAAGGGGCATTTTGCAGGTGGATGAAAATGACCAGGATACGTAAAAATCTCGTATATACTATGTAAAATTTGCTTATCCAAGTTTATCTATGGCCATATAAAGTTTAGAATGGTGGTGAGAAAGGTTATTGGAGGCAACGGCATGAAAAAGAAAATATTAGTTGTGGATGATGAGGAGTCTTTAGTTAGACTAATTACCTACAATCTGAATAAAGAAGGCTATACTACTGTCTCAGCCTATGATGGAACAACCGCCCTAGAAACTGCTAGGCGGGAAAATCCGGATTTAGTAATTCTGGACTTAATGCTACCGGGCATGGACGGTCTGGATGTTTGCCGCCAGATGCGTTCAGAACACATCTACACCCCCATTATTATTCTCACAGCTAAAGATGAAGAGATTGACAAAGTAGTCGGCTTGGAATTGGGTGCTGATGATTATGTTACCAAGCCTTTCAGTGTGCGGGAATTGCTGGCTAGAATAAAGGCTGTTTTGCGGCGTCAGCAGGACTTGCCTGAGAATGACCTTCCCACCATAAGGACGGTAGGGAATTTTACTATTAAAACTGAAAGCTACGAAATATTTATGGATGACAAGCGCCTCGATCTAACCTTGAAAGAGTATGAACTGCTGGAAGTCCTGCTCAACAATCAGGGGCGGGTCTTGAAACGAGATTACCTTCTGGAAGCATTGTGGGGTTATTCTGTGGAAGCTAATACCAGAGTATTGGATGTTCATATTAGTAAACTCAGGGAAAAAATCGGCGACAATACCCGGGAACCCAATTACATTAAAACAGTAAGGGGACTGGGGTATAAATTCGAGGTGAAGACAGATGTTTAGGTCATTTCGAGGACGCCTCACCGCCACTTACCTGCTATTGATCGTGATTGTTCTGACTCTTACTGGATTTATTGTCTCCTACGAAATGAAGAATTTCGTCATGGATAGTTTTCGCACTAAACTGGTCAACGAAGCCAGACTGGGCGCGGAACTGGCTAGTTCCATTCCAGCTGATCAGGAAGCGGATGATTATCTTCAGAAGGTGGCAATCGCAGTCGCGAAGAATACCGGTACTCGTGTGACCATTGTGGATACCAACGGTCAGGTGCGGGCTGATTCGGAATATACTCCCGAGTCCATGACCTCGCACTACCATCGCCCTGAAATATTTCAGGCTTTGCAAAACCGGACGGGAAGCGATATTCGTTTGAGTGATACGGCGGGCATACCCTTCTTATATACGGCCGTGTCATTTTCTCATGCAGATGTCAGCGGAGCTATTCGTTTGGCTGAACCGCTCCAGCATATCGATGATTTGTTTACTAAGCTTCTTTATTTGTTTTTGGCTGCTATTGCCATAACTGGTTTGATCGCTTTTTTGATCAGCTTCCTATTAGCGCGCTATTTTTCTGAGCCAGTTCAGGAAGTTACTCGAGCAGTCAGCGACATGGCTCAGGGCAACTTAAAAAGGCAGGTTACCACCATTTACCATGACGAACTGGGAGTGTTAGCCACCGCCGTTAATCAGATGGCCCAAAACCTGGATCAAAGCATGAGCGGACTGGCGGAAGTGAATAATCGCTTAGCCACCTTACTTGCTAATACCATTAACGGTATTTTAATGGTTGATAAGGACGGCCGAGTGGCTTATGCAAATCCGGTAGCTATAGGATTAGTGGGCACAGATACCAACTATGAAGGACGTAATTATGTGGAATTCATAAGTACTTATCAGCTTATTGAGTCTGTAGATAAAGTTAAAACCCATCTGGAACCTGTGCGTCAGGAAATAAAGTTGTTCAATCGAGGAGATAAGACCATAGAAACTAATATTGTTCCTATTACTGAAGCGGGTGACACTAATCTGTATGGGATCCTGATAGTTTTGAATGACATTAGCGCGATAAAACGTTTAGAACAGGTGCGCAAAGATTTTGTGGCCAATGTATCCCACGAACTAAAGACACCGGTAGCTACTATAAGTGGTTTTGCGGAAACTCTGTTGGCCGAGAATCCTGATAACCATGAGAATGTCAGGGAGTTTTCCCAAATCATCTATAATGAAGCTCAGCGCCTGACCGAGATAATCAGTCAACTGCTGGAGCTATCCCGGCTGGAAGCTGACCCGAATTCGGATATTCAGGTCATCGATATCGGGCAGGTAATTAATAAAGCGGTAAAAGCGGTAAAACATAAATTTGTCAGAGAACAACTAAACATTAACATTATTATGCCGCCGGATACAGTCTGGGTTGAAGCTGACTTAGACTCTATTGACCAGGTGATGGAAAACTTGATCGATAATGCCGTCAAGTACACTTTCGCTGAAAACAAGCTGGTTACTGTAGTGGTAGAACAATTTGCGGATCATGTTCAAGTAGTGGTTGAGGACAAGGGCGATGGAATTCCCGGTCAGGATATTCCCCGTATTTTTGAACGGTTTTACCGAGTGGATAAAGCCAGATGTCGGCGATCGGGCGGAAGCGGCCTGGGTCTGGCTATCGTAAAGCATTTGGTAGAAAATATGGGTGGCAAGGTGTGGGCCGAAAGTGTTCTCGGCCAGGGCTCCAGGTTTTATTTTACGGTTCCTCGAGCGACCCGCTGAATCATTTGATAAATTTGCTCTCCTAATCATTTAGGAGAGTTTTTTATTTTTACACTTTCTTTACATAAGCAATAGACATATTTTAAGTAGGGAAAACAGCCGGTTAACAGTGCCATGCTAGCATAACAAATAAGAAGATAAATTTCATTTTTAAGGAGGAAGAAAATGTTTAAGGAAAAGGTGAGGAGAACAGCCAGTTTTGCTATACTCGCTATTTTGCTACTAGGTACTTTAATATTTGCCGGGTGTGGGACAGATGAGAACAGCGGCCAGGCTGATGCGAATCCCAATGCGGCATTGTCCGGCACTATCAATATAGCTGGATCAACATCAGTTCAGCCTTTTAGTGAAGTACTGGCCGAAGAATTTATGAAGCTTCATAAAGATGTACAGATCAATGTTCAAGGGGGAGGGTCCTCCCAGGGAGTTACTGCTGTTGTATCTGGAGTAGCTGATATTGGTGCTGCCTCTCGCGAGCTTAAGGAAGAAGAAATAGCTGAGGGAGTAGCTCCGATCAAGATGGCTATAGATGGGATCGCCATTGTAGTTCATCCGGACAACTCTATCGGTGATTTATCTGCTGACCAGGTAAAAAGCATTTATACCGGTAACGTTACCAATTGGAAAGAAGTGGGCGGAGCCGATGCTACTATAACCGTTGTGACCCGGGAGGAATCTTCCGGAACCCGCGACGCTTTTCTAGACATCATAATGGCTAAAGAGGAGATAACTTCTTCGGCTATCGTTCAGAATTCTACCGGTGCAGTGAGAACCACGGTATCAGGAGATCCCAATGCTATTGGTTATATTTCGCTGGCTTCATTGAATGAGGAAGTAAAGGCGCTGGACATTGATAGTGTAGCCGCTAGTGTAGAGAATATTAAGAATGGCAGTTACCTATTGCAGAGACCTTTCCACTACATTACCACTGACAAAACCAGTGATCTTGCCCAGGCTTTTATTGATTTCACTCTGAGTGACGAGGGCCAGAGAATTGTTGAAGAAGAAGGCGCTTTTAGCGTAAATTAATGGCCTAGAGGAGTTCACTCTAGACCCTGTGCAGTAAAGATTTCTACGCCCTCCTCGTGGGGGGCATTTATCAGTAATATGGGTGCCCCTGCAGGTGACCGATGGCTTCATAAAAGGCAGGTGAACGAGGTGAGAAACATTAGCATATCCACTACATCTAATAATATTGATTTTGCCGGGTCTACTAGCAAGGCAGACAGCACTGCCAGGAAAGTAACCAGAGAAGCTGTGATCGAAAAACTGTTGATGATCAGTGCTGGCATATCCATATTGTCCATTATTCTGATTACCGTATTTATATTTGCGCGAGGAATACCTCTGGTAACCCAGGTAGGCTTAAGCAATTTTTTGTTTAACCTGACCTGGAACCCTGCCAACAAGATATACGGCATCGGTGCTATGTTCATTGGTTCGCTGGGAGTAACCCTGGTGGCTTTATCGTGGGCTGTTCCTCTGGGGTTAGCGGCGGCTTTGTTTATTGCTGAAATCGCTCCCAGTGCGGTGGGGTCATTGCTAAGCAGGTTTGTGGAGTTGTTGGCAGGTATACCTTCGGTAGTATATGGATTTTTTGGGCTAATCGTAGTGGTACCCTTCATCCGGGAGACGTTCGGAGGCAATGGATTGAGTGTGTTGGCCGGCGGTATAATCCTGGGCATTATGGTTATACCCACTATTATAAATATATCCAGAGATTCGATAATGGCGGTTCCCATGGATTATAAAGTAAACTCACTGGCACTGGGTGCCACTCATTATCAGACCATTTTCCATGTTATTATGCCTGCGGCTCGTTCCGGTATTATCACCGCCATCGTTTTAGGAATGGGGCGAGCGATTGGTGAAACCATGGCTGTGGTAATGGTAACTGGGAATGCTGTCATAGTCCCCGGCAGCATATTGGAGCCGGTTCGTACCATGACCAGCAATATAGTCTTGGAAATGGGATATGCTTCCGGTGATCATCAGGCTGCTTTGTTTGCTACCGGGATGGTGCTTTTTGTTTTCATCGTCATATTGAATCTGCTGGTCAATATGGTAATAAAGGGGGCCAAAAAAGATGGGCTTAGCTGATGTTAAAGAAAAAGCTCTAACCGGGCTATTTTGGTTATCAGCATTAATGATTGTGGGAGTATTGGTGCTCATCATAGGCTATATAATAGTTAATGGGATCAGTGCCATTGATCTGAAGTTTATACTGGAACCGCCTTCACGGGCTGGTAAAGAGGGCGGTATTTCAACCACTATTGTGGGAACCCTTTATCTTACAGTAGTTTCGCTGTTGCTATCCGTGCCGGTGGGGGTAGCTTCCGCTGTATATCTGGAAGAGTATGCTAACCCTAACAGTCGCTTTGCTTATTTAGTGAATTTGACGGCGGAAACTATGGCGGGCATACCGTCCATCATATTTGGCTTGTTTGGGTTTGTGTTTTTCGTCATTTTCCTTAATATGGGCTGGTCAGTGATTTCGGGCAGTCTTACTCTGGCAATAATGATATTGCCTACCATAATGCGAACTTCACAGGAAGCTATTAAAGCGGTGGCACCGGAGTTAAGAGAGAACAGTCTGGCCTTAGGGGCCAGCAAGTGGCAAACTGTTCAAAGGATAGTACTTCCATCCGCAGTTCCTGGCATAACTACTGGTATTATTCTCTCTATCGGAAGAGCAATAGGGGAGACGGCGGCGCTCATTTTAACGGCGGGTAGTTCACTGGGTATGCCGATAAATCTATCTGACCCAGCCCGATCTATGGCTGTTCATCTCTACGTTCTGGCTATGGAAGGCATTTCCATGGAAAGAGCCTTTGGCACCGCGTGTTTACTGATCGTTTTGATAGTGATATTGAATTTTTTGGCCAACTGGAGTATGCGGCGACTGTCTCGGGCAGCCGGTTAGGAGTGAAGTGAGATATGACCAGTCTTAATAAGAATAAAGTAAAGATAAAAAGTCAGGATGTTGAGGTATTCTATAATAAATTCCAGGCTCTTTATGAAATAAATATGGATGTTGAGGAAAATCGGGTCACCGCGTTGATAGGCCCTTCCGGGTGCGGCAAATCCACCTTCCTGCGTACTCTGAACCGCTTGAATGAACTGATTCCCGGTACAGAGGTCAAAGGACAGGTGTTTTTAGATGGGCAGCCCATTTATTCGCGGGATGTAGATGTAGTTGCCTTGCGTAAAAAAGTGGGCATGGTATTCCAAAAGCCCTCGGTATTTCCCATGTCTATTTATGATAATGTTGCCTACGGTCCTCGAATACACGGTATTAAGAATAAATATGATCTGGACAGTATCGTGCATAACAGTCTGCAGGCAGCTAACCTTTGGGATGAAGTGAGTGATCGGCTTCATTCACCGGCAGCCAGGCTGTCCGGCGGGCAGCAACAGCGACTGGTGATTGCTCGGGTGCTGGCCGTTAATCCGGAAGTGATCCTAATGGATGAACCGGCGTCTGCTCTTGATCCCATATCCACTAGTCGCTTGGAGGCTTTGATAGCTGAGCTGAAGGAGAGCTATACCATTGTGATAGTAACTCATAATATGCAGCAGGCGGCTCGGGTATCTGATTATACTGGTTTCTTCTTGAATGGTTATCTGGTGGAGTTCAATCGTACAGATGAATTGTTTGTCAATCCTCGTGATAAGAGAACTGAAGATTATATCACGGGGCGGTTTGGCTAATGGGGGAGGATTATTAAATGGCGCATGAAGCATTACAGAATGAACTGGATAAACTATCCGAAGAAGTATTGAAAATGGGGCGTTTATTGGAAGAGCAAATCCACAATGCGGTCAAGGCTCTGATCGATAAAGATGTCAATCTGGCGGAACAGGTGATTGAAAAGGATGAGATCATTGACCAAATGGAAAACGATATAGAACGAAAATCCCTGAGCTTGATTGCCTTAAAACAACCGATGGCAGGTGATCTGCGTTTAACAGGCTCGTTTTTGCGTCTTATTATTGATATTGAAAGAATGGCTGATCATGCCGAAGACATAGCCCGGATAGCACTTGATCTCCATGAACAGACCTATATAAAACCCTTGATCGATATCCCGCGTATGGCTAAATTAGGTCAGGATATGGTGGATGTGGCTATGAAGGCATTTATTGAGCGAGACGTTGATTTGGCTATGAGCATTGTCCCCATGGAAATAGAAATGGATGGTTTGTATGATCAGGTTTTCCGTGAACTTCTATTATATATGATGCAGGATCACCGCAATATTGCTCAGGCTACCTCACTGTTGCTGGTGGCTGGACACCTGGAACGCATTGCTGACCATGCCACCAACCTGGCCGAAATAGTAGTATTTGTGGTGGAAGGTCGGCGTATTGACATAAATGCCAGAGCACGCCGTCGGGAGAAACAAGGCGATGCTTAAAAATAAAAACGCCCGGGAAACGAAGTGCATCCCAAGGTTACACCTAACCGAGTGCCAAGGACTGAGTTCTGAATAAAACAGGGCTCAGTTCTTTTAGTTTGTGGTTGTCTATAATGGTATGAAGGAAATGAAAAACATTAAGCGAAGTAATATTTATTGGCGAAAGGGGGCATTTCATAAGTGGGTGAAAAAAGAAATCAGGTTAATAAGGTTACGGTTACTATTTATAACGAAGACTACATAGTAAAGGGAACTGAAAAACCCGATTACATTGAAATGCTCGCTTCCTATGTTGACCGGCGCATGCGTATGGTGCAGCAGCGCAATGTCAATTTATCCACTAGTAAAGTAGCGGTTTTAACTGCCTTGAATCTGGCTAATGAATTGAACAAATTGCAGGAAGACTACGATGAGCTGGTCAAAACTTTGGAAGAGGAGCGCAAAAATAGGATGGGATAAGATGACCAACCGAGAAATTGGACGTACTCTGGATCGAATAGCTGACCTTCTGCAAATAAAGGACGAAAACCCATTTAAGATCGCGGCCTACCGTAAGGCTGCCAATTCAATCTATCACCTTGATGAAGACCTACATGTTTATTACCAGCATGATCGTATAGGGAGTATCCCGGGCATTGGGAAAGCGGTCAAAAATCTTATTGAAGAACTCATAGAAAAAGGTAGCAGTGAATACTACCAGCGCTTAGTCCAGGATATTCCGGAGGGAGTGCTGGATTTTCTAAGGATACCTGGGTTGGGTCATAAAACCGCTGCTTTGATATACGAACACCTGGGTATAGATAATCTGGATGATCTCTTGAAAGCTGCCCAGGATAGAAGGATTAGAACCATTCCCGGATTAGGTAGCAAAACCGAATATAACATCAAGAAGGGCATGGATTTATTGCAACAGAGCCATGGTAAAACTACCCTGGGTCTGGCCCTGCCTCTAGCTCAACAGTTAAGGGACTATCTAGCTGAATCCCCTTTGGTTGAATTAATTTCACTGGTAGGAAGCATCCGGCGGGGTAAACCGCTGGTCGGTGATATAGATATTTTGGTAGCCACACGTAATGGGGAGGAGATCAAAAACCTATTCAGGAATTATCGCGAATTGCAGCAGGTGATGGATGAAGGTCCCGACTATATAGCGGGACAGTTAAGTTTTGGCATAAAGGTTGAAGTAATCATGGTGGAACCACCCCACTTCTACGGAGCCCTGGCTTGGACCACCGGATCAAAAGAGTTCCGCGATCGAGTCTGGGAGGGTATCGAACCTGATCGGTTCGCCAATTTAGCCAGTGAAGAAGAAGTGTTCAAGGTTATACGTTTATCGTTCATTCCCCCGGAGATGCGCGAGAACCAAGGCGAAATTGAACTGGCGCAGCAAGGTGCCATTCCTCGCCTGGTTGAAGCTGCAGATATTAAAGGGGATCTCCACGTTCATTCTGACTGGAGCGATGGAGGAGCTAAAATACAAGAAACAGTTACCCAAGCCCGTTTACTGGGGTACTCTTATGTGGCAATCACTGACCATTCGCAATCCCTGGGCATTAGCGGCGGATTGAATGAGCAGCGTCTGTCTCAGCAGGGTAAGGTTATCGATGCTATTAATCAGGAGTTGGATGACTTTCATGTTCTTAAAGGCATCGAAGTAGATATCTTAAAAACCGGGCGTCTGGATTTTGATGACGAAGTACTAGAAAAACTCGATGTAGTAGTTGCATCCATCCACAGCAACTTTAAACTTGATAAAGAAACACAAACCGATCGGATCATTCAGGCTATCAAGAGCGACCAAGTAGATATAATTGGCCATTTAACTGGTCGGCTTCTTAATCGACGCAGTGGTTATGAACTCGATATTGAACCAGTCTTACAGGCAGCGGCCCAGTATCAAGTAGCCTTGGAGATAAATTCTCATCCGGATCGTTTGGACATTGATGAGCATATCTCCCGGCAAGCCAGGGAAATGGGCATTAAGATAGCCATCAACAGTGATGCTCATCACAGGGAAGATCTTAAATTGCTGCAGTATGGTATACTAACTGCCCGACGGGGGTGGCTGCAACCCGAGGATGTGCTGAATACTATGGATTATGACAGCCTGATTACCTACTTGAGGAATAAAGACCTCCGCTGAAGAAAAAGACTAAAGCATGGCATATCATCCAAAATGAGGAGTTTACCATGCTTGATTTTGTTTTACGAGCTGCTGTCATGTACGTTTTGGCCTTGGTCATGATTCGCCTTTTGGGCAAAAGAGCCCTGGGGGAACTGGGGCCATTCGATTTTGTAGTAATGACCGGGGTTGGACATACCGTAGTCTCGGTGGCCCTTGATCGGAGCATCCCCTATTATGAAGGCATAATTATTCTGGCGACTCTGGTGGGGTTGGAATACCTCATGGGATTTATGGCCATGAAAAACCAGACTCTATCTAACCTGATAGTGGGTAAACCGGTGGTACTAATAGAGGATGGCCGCATCATTAGAGAAAACTTGGCCCGGGAAAAGTTTAATGTGGATGATCTTATGCAGGAACTGCGCAAACAAGGAATTCGTGACATAGACGAGGTGGAAAGAGGTATACTAGAATCCTGCGGAGGATTCAGTGTCATTTTGAATGAAGGTGATGAGCCGGTTACCCGCCGAGACCTGGCCTTACAGGAGGTGGAGAGAAGTCAGATCCGCACCTTCGATCTGGTCGGACGGGGAGAGATATTTGCCCAGCAGAAAAAGGAGTCTTCTCGAGAGGAGTCGAGCCTAAATTTGCCACAGATCTTAAGAGAGATAAGCGAAAAGTTGCAAACGATCGACAATCGCTTGCAATACCTGGAAAGCTCACATCAGATGGAAGGGAGAAACCAAAATGAAACTAGTTGATATTTATAAGCTGGCCGTAGATTTGGGTAAACGCTATGATATCAGAGGAAATGACCTGAGTCGATTTCTTCAGGAAGAACTTGAGCGATTTGATAGACTGACGGAGGCAGAAAAAGAACACTACGATCTGCAGAAGCTGGAGCATCCCTATAGTGATACCAGGATTTTAAGCGGAGATCCTTCCACCGAAGTACATACCATATTATGCGGTATTGATATGGAGACTCCAGAAATCCTGTTGGCTGACCGGCTTAATCAAAAAGGACATAAGATAGATATGGTGTTAGCCCATCACCCCGAGGGTATTGCTGCGGCAGCTCTCTATGAAGTAATGCGAGTACAGGCCGATATGCTGGAGAAGGTGGGAGTACCGATAAATGTTGGTGAGGGCATAATGGCCTCTCGCATCAGTGAGGTGGAGCGCCGTTACCTGCCTGTGAACCACCAGAGGGCAGTTGACGCAGCCCGCTTACTGGATATACCTTTTATGTGTGTTCATTCTCCCGCGGACAATTTGGTACAAAACTATCTGGATAATATAGTGAAGAATGCGGAGTATTCTACTCTGGATGATCTGCTCAAAGTGTTGCAGTTAATCCCGGAATATCATCAGGCTCAACAGCTCAAAGCTGGGCCTAAAATTATCGTAGGAAATGGCTCCAATCGAACCGGTAAGGTTTTTATTAAAATGACTGGAGGAACAGCGGGAGCGGAAAAAGCCTATGAAAAACTAGCTCTGGCCGGCGTAGGTACTATCATCTGCATGCATATGTCTGATAAGCACCGCACTCTTGCTAAAGAAAACAACTTGAACGTTATTATCTCTGGTCACATGGCCAGTGATTCACTGGGTATGAATCTCTTTTTGGACGAATTGGAGAAGAACGGCATAAGCATCATTCCATGTTCAGGATTGATTCGTGTTTCCCGAGTCAAAGATCATGATCCGCATTAATTCTGGAAGGTTTGGTACTAGCAGGAGGTTAAGGTCAGGTTGGAATTATTGGCCCCAGCGGGAAACTGGCAGGCTTTGGTGGCTGCCATAGAAAACGGCGCTAACGCGGTTTACCTAGGCGGCCCCGTTTTCAATGCACGTCATTCAGCTGAAAACTTTACTATAGAAATGATCAAGCAAGCCGTCGAATATGCACATCTGCGTAATGTCAAGGTGTATATCACAGTCAACACCTTGCTACACACCCATGAACTTGATGGGGTATTAGATTATGTTTTTGAACTGTATAACTTAGATATTGATGCGGTTATTGTGCAAGACTTAGGATTGTTGAGTTTGCTTAGAGATCTGCTACCTGATCTGCCCCTTCATGCCAGTACCCAGATGACGGTTCACAATCATGAAGGGGTCAACCTGCTGGGACAGCAAGGTATCAAGAGAGTGGTATTAGCCCGTGAGCTATCCCTGCCAGAGATCAAGCACATTAGTAATAATAGTACGGCAGAGTTGGAATTGTTTGTACACGGAGCTTTATGCTACTCTTATTCTGGACAATGCTTGTTCAGTAGTCTGGTGGGTGGCAGAAGCGGCAACCGGGGCAGATGTGCCCAACCTTGCCGTCTGCCCTACATTCTTTATTCAGAACGGAGCGGTAAGCAGTCGTTGGAGGGAAAATATTTACTCAGCCCCTCCGATCTGAATTTGATCGACTATTTATCGGCTATACAGGAGAGTAGTGTTCACTCCTTAAAAATCGAAGGACGGTTGAAAAGGCCGGAATATGTAGCCATTGTAACTCGATCCTACCGACAGATGCTGGATCATCTGTTGGATGGAAATGGACAGCCTGATTCAGAAGTATTAAAAGGAGAAATGGCTGGGATTTTCAACCGTGATTTCTCACCTGGATATTTTGATCCCCAGGTTTTGAAAAGACTAAGCACGCAGCGCCCCAATAACCGTGGAGTTTATATCGGCCAGGTAATATCCCGGAATTCTGATGGACGTACCGCCATTTACCTGCAGGAAGAATCCCTATCGATAGGTGATGGAATAGAGATATGGGTATCGCATGGTAGAAACCCCGCCTTCTTAGTGGAACGAATGGAAGTCGCTGGTCGTCAGGTTAATAGTGCTGCTGCTGGGGAAACGATTACTGTATGGGTCGATCAAGAGGTTGCCCCCCATGATCTTGTTTTTAAGACCCATGATGAAAGCCTAATAGCATCAGCCCGAGCCAGTTTCGAAAACGTTAAATATCCGGTGGTGCCGGTCGATGTTGAGGTTTTTCTCAACCGGGGAGAGCCCTTGCGGGCCGTATATCGAACTGGAGACGGGCATGAAGCCGTTGCTTCAACTGTGAGCCGGGCGGAACCTGCCCGGCAAAAACCTTTGGATGAGAGTAGTTTGGCAGAGAAGTTGGGGCGTTTGGGCAACACTCCCTATGAACTGCGTCACTTGACTCTGCGATCAGAAAATAGCTTAATAGTACCTTATAGTGAACTCAATCAGGTGCGCCGTGATGCCGTCAGTCAGTTAAATGAATTGTTGGTGATGAAAAACAAGCGGCAAATAAAGGCGACCGATTTTTATACCCGGAAGAAAGAATACCTGGCAGCTGCTTTGCCACAGAAGAGAAAAGGTGAATACGATAGCCCCCAGTTGACAGTGATGGTCAGCTCTATCCAGGCTGCCGAACAGGCATTGTTAGCGGGAGCAGACCGAATATATCTGGCTCTGGAAGGACTGGGAACTCATAAACGACCTAGGGCTGATGAAGTCAAACTATTAAGGCAGCAGGCCATGC
>DBRE01000125.1 GCA_002305535.1 Syntrophomonas sp. UBA1376 | reverse complement strand
TTGGCAGTTTCGAAGTTCACCTGTCGATTGACATTATTGCGCATAGATTTCAAAATGCGTACATTTTCAAAATCCAGCAAGGCCTTGCTGGCTCCTACGATGCGCAGAAAGTCTACAATACTCTCCGCTTCCTTCAAGTACAACACCTGACTGGCCTTCCTTTCAGTAAGGCGGGCTTCTAGATCCAATCTAGCCATCAGCTTTTGTAACTCTGTGGCCAGGTTGGCATCCGGCAGCACGATTTCCAGGTGATAATTGCCTTCGGGCCGACTGATAGATCCTCGGCTTAAAAACGCCCCCCGCAGGTAGGCTCGTTTGCAGCAGTTCCGGTTCAGGAGTTTCCACTTGACTCGGGGCTTAAACTGACCCTTAGCATTAACCAGGCCCAGTTCTTGTAGCATGGCGCTGTTACTATCATGCAACGCGCTTTTGACCAGGTAAACCCTGGTTTTTCGAAAGCGTCGCTTTTCCTCGCTGCTTACGGCGGCTGGCAGAGCATATAGGTCTTTTAAGAGCAAAAATACTTTACGCGCTGTAGCTGCATTTTCGAACTCAGCCACCAGATTTAGGTGTCCCTGTTCTTCCAATAAAGAGGTGTTCAATACTAACAGGGCTGCCAATTCTGCCTTACGACAGCAGATCCGCTCCGCATCCAGTCGGGCCAGTTCACTGCGAACCTGAGTGGCAAAACTCATTCCTAATGTCCCTCCGTTATGGTTTTCCTCGATAGAGAGTATCAAAAATCACCCGAGCGAGCTTGTCGGAATCGTGCCAAGCTACTTCGGTATCACTGACCAGATCCGCCTTAATTACTTCTATACCAAGTTCCTGCAATTCAGATACCTTGGCTTCCACCGGAGCAGCTTTTTCCTCCAGATAGCGGCTCAGCCGCTCCTCATCAATAAAGCCGTTGTTAACTACTACATAATCAAATATCTGTTCGCCGATATGCTTCATGATAACTTCGATGTGATCTGCGGCTGAGTAATTATCAGTTTCCCCATTCTCAGTCATAATGTTGCAGACATAAAAGGTCAGAGCTGGCGATTGGCGAATAGTCTGCACCACCCTATCAACCAGCAGATTAGGAATGACGCTGGAAAAAAGGCTGCCCGGGCCAACCACGATGGCATCTGCTTCCATCAAGGCCTCCAAAGTGGCAGGAACTGGGGCACAGGTTTCTGGTACCAGGTACAGCCTGTCAATGGATTCCCCGTATTCACGTATAGCGGTCTCCCCCAATATGTTAGCGCCATCCCGCATCACTGCTCCCAAAGCCACTTGCTCCAAAGTAGAGGGAATAACATTACCGCGCACTTTCAATACTTTGCTTACTTCTTTGATAGCTGACACAAAGTCACCCGTGATTTCCGACATGGCCACTAAAAGCAGGTTGCCCAGATTATGCCCCCGCAAGCTGTCCCCCTGGGAAAAGCGGTGCTGAAATATCTTGTCCATTAGAGTTTCCGTCTCAGCCAATGCCACCAGACAGTTACGAATATCACCGGGCGGCAATACCCCCAGTTCCGCCCTCAGTCGGCCTGAGCTGCCTCCATCGTCGGTCACCGTCACTACAGCGGTGAGCTGGGAAGTGTATCGCTTCAGCCCTTTAAGCAACACGGAAAGACCAGTGCCGCCTCCGATAACTACTACCTTAGGTTCTGCCAGGAAAGAAGCCATTTAGTCCTCCACTCTATACTTTGCAATATCTCTATGCTGTACCAGCACGTTGTATCCCAATTTCTTCAGCTGCTGACCGATATAATTGCCCAAGACCACTGACCTATGCTGACCTCCCGTGCAGCCAATAGCTACAGTCAAATTGGTCTTGCCTTCCTTTATATAATGGGGGATCAAGAATTTTAAGAGGTTCAGGAACCGACGGGTAAATGATTTGGTAACAGGTGATTCGAGAACATAATCTATGACCGGTCGATCGACACCAGTCATGGTGCGCATCACCGGGTCATAGTAGGGATTAGTCAGAAAACGCACATCAATGACCAGATCTGAATCCATAGGAATGCCCGCCTTATATCCGAAAGACACCAGATTGACGGTAAAAGGATTGGTCTCATGCTGGCTGAACTGATTATACAGCTTTTCTTTCAGTTGGCGGGGATCCAGAATGGAAGTGTCCACTACCACATTGGCCTGTCCGCGCAATTCCTCCAACATATCCCGTTCCAGCTGGATCGCCTCCAACAGACTACGCTTATCGGCTAGCGGGTGACGGCGGCGGGATTCTTTGAAACGGCGCACTAAAACGTCATTGGCAGCTTCCAAAAACAGAATTTCGAAAGGTATGTGATCTGCTTTCAATTCTTGCAGAGCTTGGGATAGATCGTTAAAAAACTCTCCTCCCCGCACATCGATTACCAGAGCTACTTTGTCTATTTTGCCTTCCGACTGTAGGCTGAGTTCTACAAATTTATTCAGCAAAGCAGGCGGTAAATTGTCAACACAGTAGTAACCCATATCTTCCAGGCAGTTTACGGCCTGGGATTTGCCTGCTCCAGAAAGGCCTGTGATGATCAGAATGTGTATGTCGCGTGTTTCTTTGCCCACCGAGTATGTCCTCCCCCATCCAAGCCGTTGACAATGCGCCCCAGGTCGATATCCAACTGTGCCACTATGTCACTGCCATAGCGTAGATCCCCCACCGTGTCGGTAAAATGCGCATCACTGTTGATGATGAAATCCACGCCGACTCTCTCTGCTACCATTATATCAGAAACATCAGGATGCTCGTGAGCGCAATTGATTTCAAACAGCACCCCCTGTTTGACACAGGCTTGCGCCACCTCTTCTATATCTACAGCGAAAAATAAGCCGGGATGAGAAATGATATCTATTTGCGGGTTGGCATAAATTGCTGCTATGATGGCTTGGGTATTAGCAGTTATCGCTTTTTCACGCTGGGCCTGGCTGAGATGACGCAGGGAATTTTGCACAAAAATACCCACCCCATCCTGGAAGGAAGTTGGCAGAGTATAGGGGTGGAGTCCGGCAATGACAATATCTAATTGGTCAAGTATAGCGGAGGGCACATCCAGGTTCCCATCCAAATCGCGAATATTAGCCTCCGCGCCCACCAGAATAGTCAGATCGGGATAAAGAGGCTGTAGATTCTTGACGCGTTCTTTGGTCTGCAAATATACCTCGGGATTTTTTACTCCGATGACGGCGGCTAGAGGTCCATGGTCAGTGATAGCTACTTCCTTTAGCCCCCGTCCCAAAGCCGCCACTATGATCTGTTCCTCACTCTGCCGCCCATCACTACGGCGGGTATGGGTATGATAATCCCCATAAAACTTCATAAGCCATCTCCTTATGAATATCCTTTTTGTAGGATATCCAGAGAAGGCTGCTGCTAATCACCGAAGGCACGGGGACGGTTCGAAACCACTGAAAAATTCATCTTTTTCCTGTCATTGCGAGCGTAGCGCGGTAATCTCTACACTCTGATGCAAGAGGGGACGGTTCTTTCTGTCATTTTTCTATCCAGATCCACGCAAGTTTGCGCAAGTTTGCGCAAGTTTGGGGACGGTCCTTGGACTTGCGCGTTTAAGTAATTTGTAGTGTAATGTTCTGTTTAACGCTGACGCGCAAATCCAAGGACCGTCCCCAAACTTGCGCGGCCGCTCTAGCGGGCTAGTTCAGATTTCAGATAGTCGATCACCTTCACTGGGGTGGGATTGATGCCATATTCATGAGCCAGGTAGACACTGGTGTAATCACCCATATATACCAGGCTATAAAAACGTGCCAGGAAGGATTGGCCCTGACTGGATACCTCCAGAACCTCCTGCACCTGCTTTTCTATGATCTGACGAGTTATAGCCATACGCTTTTGGATCTGCGGACTGTCTCCCTGGTCGCGCAGTATCACCACTGCCAAATGGGACAGCAGTTCCGTGGGAACCTCAAAACCGACGATCTCATTGTGGTTCAATTCCGGGAACAGATTATGATAGGCGGGGCTTTTGGCGTTTTCATTGATCTGGGCTTTCCAGCGCAGAGCAGCAGCCTCGGTCAAACCCGTGGATCCCCAGATGATCGGTATAGCTCCCCGCAGATGCTCAGCTAACTGTCGGGCTGGATTGTCCGGTTTACCGACCTGGGGGTTCAGCACCTGGCGCTGTTGGCTTAATACCTCTATGGTTTCTTCTATTTCCGGACGCAGGTCATGCAGAATACCGATCTCTTCAAGAAATAAGGCCAGGGGCGTAAACAGATAGCCGGTAGCAGCGCGCGGCACCAAGTCACCGGGTACTTTGATAACTGAAAAACCGTCATTGGCAGCCCATTGCGCTAATTTCCCACCACTGGTCAAACATATGATGGAGGCTCCCTTTTCCCGAGCCTGCTGGTACGCACTCAAGGTCTCTTCCGTATTGCCCGAATAGCTTACCGCCGCGAAGAGGGTATTCTGATTCACAAAGGCAGGCAGATCATAATTGCGGTTGACCACGATGGGCAAATCAGCTCGGCCTGCTGCCAGGGTTCGGACTATGTCTCCGCCAATGGCCGATCCGCCCAGACCAGAGATAACCATATTTTGAAACGGTCTTCTNNCCATCATCTTTTCAGCTGTCAATGAAGTCAAATTCATATTCCTCCTTTGTTAAGGCGCAAGTTCAAGGACCATCCGAGATCACTTAACAGGGTTCAAAACTAGTGCAGGGTATGTGTAAATATACTAGCGACCATTGGCGGAGCATGGTAGAAACATCCTGCGAAGGCGATTGGCGGAAGGGGGCGAGCGGCATGGATGCCGCGAGAGCGCCTCTGAGCACGGATGCGAATTGGCGCTGTATCCCTGGAGCCAATCGACAAGCAGTTGATGTTGCCCATGCGTAGACTGGGAGTAGGTATATTTATACATACCCGTTTACCCAGACAGACTTATTCTATTGTCTCGAACCTTCCCCGTGACTCGCTCTAGTTATTAAACAGACCCTACTTCTATCAATTGGTATTCCATGGTTCCCAAACCGATTTTTTGGGCATGGATAAGTTGCGGTTCCCAATCTACGTCAGGGTGAACTGCCTTGAACTTATCTTGCCCTGCTGGGAGTCCCTCTATTACTGAACCGAGCTGAGCCGGTCGACTGTTGACCAAATCCACACAGGCTTTGTCCAGAGCTACCGGGTCAGTAGAAGCCAAGATGCCGATGTCGGCCACAATAGGCAGGTCGTTGAAATGAACACAATCACAGTCTGGGCTGATGTCCATAACGAATGAAATAAAGCCAACCTTGCCCTCTTTTCCCTGTACGGCACCTAGCGCATATTCGGCAATTTTCTCTTGGGCCGCTTCCGGAGTAGTCCGCCAGTTGGGTTTCATAGCACCGAAAGTACAGGTAACAATGCATTCCCCGCATCCCCAACATTTTTCCTCAATAATTGATGAAACATGGCCACTCTTGTTGCCGCCCCATTCGATCATGGCAATGGCCATAGCTGGGCACCAGCGCATACATTTAGTGCAACCGGTGCATTTGTCCTGATTGATGCGCGGCAGTATATCTGAATGCATCTGCTGCTTGCCACTGCGCGAGCCCAGTCCCATCCCCAGGTTTTTTATGGTACCACCGAAGCCGGTCAACTCATGACCCTTGAAATGGGTCATAACGATCATAGCATCGGCATGGTGGGCAGCACTGCCGATATTGACTTCTTGAAAGTGCTCGCCTTGGATCGGTACTTTTACATAATCCTTTCCGGTCAGGCCGTCGGCGATCACCAGGGGAGCCCCAATTACTGAATAGTCGAAACCATTAGCAATAGCTGTTTCCAGGTGATCCACCGCATTTGCACGACTGCCCACATAGAGGGTATTGGCATCAGTTAAAAACGGCTTACCGCCCAGCTTTTTGATTATCTGCACCAGGCGGCGCAGATAGGGAGGACGCAGGTAAGCCATATTCCCTAGTTCACCGAAATGTAATTTTATCGCTACCAGATCATCTTCATCAACTACCTGGTTTAAGCCGGCTTCCTTAAAAAGCCGTTCCAATTTATCCAGTAATCCCGCCTTACTGTTGGTGCGCAAATTCGTGTAAAATACTTTAGCAGGCATAATATCTCTCCCATAACCACTAATTTTTGACGCAGATTATTTATGATTTTTAACTTCATTTTAAAATTTTTCTTACGGCGTTATCCTGTGTGTTGGGATAATACATAGCGATGCAGTGCTTCGGCCACACCGGCTTCTTCATTGGATTTGGTCACATGGTCAGCAGCATCCTTGACCACGTCGCGGGCATTGCCCATAGCTACACCCACTCCTGCCCATTCTATCATGGCCAGATCATTGTAGCTGTCGCCCACTGCCAATACTTCAGAACGATCTATGCCGAAATGTTGAGCAATGACCTGCAGGGCATCAGCTTTATTGGCCGACCTATCCATAACTTCCAGGTAGTGCGGCTTGGAGCGGGTTATATTCAGCAGCTTACCGTAGTGGCTTTTTAACTCTAATTCCATATCTAAAAGGGCTTTTTCATTCTCGGTAATGGCCATGATCTTCAGTGGTTGTTTCTCCCGCACCGCCGCCAGCAGGTCGGGAACCATACGAGGTTCGACTCGAGCCATATTAGCATAGGCCCGCCCCTCTTCAGTCATGCTTTCCAAACACAGTTCATCATCCAAGTAGGTGTGAAAGTGCACCTGGGCTCGTTGAAAATACTCCATGACCTCAATGGTTAGTTCTTCGGGCACAGGCCGGTAGTAGAGGACTTCTTCAGAAAAAGAGTTCTTGACTAGAGCCCCCTGGTAGGTTATCAGCGGCAGGTCGGCTTTGATCTGTTGGGCATAAGGCAAAGCCGAGCGATACATGCGCCCGGTAGCCAGAGTAACCATGATCCCCAGATCCTGAACCTGGCGAATAGCCTCCCGGCAAGGTTGAGCGATCTGTAGACTTGAGTTCAGCAGGGTATCATCCAGGTCTATAGCTACTAGCTTGATGGCCATAATTCTCTCCTTATACACTTAGTGTAAAAAGAAGCCAGGCGAAAGGCCCGGCAGAATTTGCTACTAGATATCCTTCCCTATTAACGGAAACGAAATCCTTCATCATCAATAAACATACTGATTATAAAGCTGATCAGGCTCAAAAGCAGGGCACTCAGGATAGCCCAACCAAAGCCATCAATATCGAAACCACGAATGGTGGCTGAGGTGAGCCATAACATCAAGGCGTTGATAATGAAAGTAAATAAGCCCAGTGTAAGAATATTTAGGGGCAAGGTCAAGACTATGATGAAGGGGCGGATAACGGCATTTATTATGCCCAGAAAAACTGATCCCACGATAGCTCCCCAGACAGTTAACTGAAAACCTGGTAAAAGAACGGCAGTAATAACCAGGGCAGCTATGTTCATGATCCAACGCGTTATTAAACCCGACATATAGTGTCCTCCTTTCAGAGCTGATATTGCCTGCGCAAGTTTGGGGACGGTCCTT
>DBRE01000120.1 GCA_002305535.1 Syntrophomonas sp. UBA1376 | reverse complement strand
AAGTTCAATAAATAGCACTAGGTTGTTCCTCCATGTACTTATTCTTACCGGGGTCTGGCTGTTATTATGACTGTTTTTAACCAGCAGTAGTATATCATATTATTGTTGTGAGTGAAAAAGGCTGAAGGGAGGATGAATCCTTTCTCCGGCGGGGTCGGCTTTTGCGGATTTTGTTGATATCCAATACGGCCAGGGTACCTTGTTGTTTCATAGAGCGGCTGTATCCCTCTATAGATATATCTGCCCCCGAAGCAGTATGGGTCAAAACACTGCGGGATCCCACGGCTATACTTCGTTTTGAAGCGATCGATCCCAAGGTCCCGATGGGCAAGCTTCGGTAGTAGCCTGAAAATGGGAAAGTTTTACCTTGGGCATCCTGGTAATCTCTGTAGCCTGGAGGATAGGGATGATCAGGTAAATGCTTGCCGGTAGTTATGGCCAAGTACTGACCCTCACCCGGTAAATAAGTATACCAGGAGTAGGTATTAGTGCAGCTCTCACGTCCCAGGGTGAAATGCTCACAGTCGATACCTTCCAGCACTACCAAAGCCACTCTCTCTTTGCGCAAGCGTTTCTTGACAGCAGGGGCAACATCTACAATGCTTCTGACTGAATCGGGTGACAATATGGGAATAGCATTATCACGAGCGTTAACTCGATATAAAGGCCTTTTGCTGGAATCAGGAGTGCAAAAGGCAAAGCCCCGGGCAGCCACTAACAGATAATCAGGAATTGCACCTTCAAAACCGTTGCCAGGTTTCCATACCTGAGAAAGTCGATTCATAGGGAGAACCATCTGTATTGCTTCTAATTGGTTCAAGTAATACAAATCACGTTCAGAAGGCTGATACAAGCCGGCATAAATCGGGCCCATACGGCTAGCAGTTACAAAGCCATCCAGTTCAGTTAAGTCGATCTCTCCTTCCAGTGGCAGAGTACCTCCCGTACCTATGATAAAGGGTGTCATGCCTGTCTGGTTGAAAAATCTTTCCACTTCTGAAAAGAGGTGTTTGCACAACAGTTCACTGTCATAATCCCTGCTGCGTTTAAACAGTGATATAAGATAATAATTAGAGTAACTTAAGAAAACGAAGTTAGGTTGGTAAACCCGTTCCACTTCCAAAGCCATATCAGTGACCCAATTGAAACTCTGGGGATTTAGGTCACCTGGATAGGGATTATTACACAAAAGCTTATCAACCCATCCCACCATTTTGTGATCCGGCTTATTAATCAGCAGTTCTCCGCTCTTAAAACCATAGATTTGAGTTTGTTCATTGGAACAAACCATTCCAACCTTCACAATTCTCTCCCCCATAAAATAAAAAGGATGCTGTCTGGATCAGAACAAACAGCATCACTTCACCAAAAACCCGTGTAGTGGTGTGATCTCAGGCTCCTTTCCAGGCGGGAGGCATATCAGTTTCCCAATACACCCTAAACGGGTCATTTCCTTAGCCTTGGCCTTAGGAAATATGACCTCGGAACCATTTATTGAGTTATCTTACTCATATGCTCATAATGAGCAGTTTTTCGCAATTATTCTATTCCCAGTATAGCAATCACATCAGAGGAGTCAAGTTATACCATATTTCACTATATTACCAAACACGGCAGAGGCTCCAAATCCTATTGTTTTAACTTGTTCTACCGTAAGTAGGGTATTACTTAGTCTTACGAGCATTAGGTATTAATGAATCAGTAACTTCCTATCGGCTTTTCCGGGCAGCCAGCGCATAAATTAAGGTAGGAAGAAGCAGACCTACTAAAACTACTACAACAAACCAGGTTCCCAGGCCACTGCTGTGCCCCAGAGCCACCTGAATGATCCGCCACTCAAGGTATAGGAAGAGCCAGACCACCTGGGCTTTTAGTAAAGCCATATACCAGACGGCCAGCTGATACTGGCGCCAAGCATTATCTGCAGTGATCCTCACCGGATAATTAAAGGTGTGTGGAAATCGGCTCACAACAGTCATCATGATATAAAGAAAGAGGTTGGCCCCCGGCAGGAAAAAAAGTGAACTACGATCTCCCCAACCATCCACTTCACCACTGAAGCCGAAGTGTTTAGGTATGACCATCGGCAGATCCGGCCAAAATCTGATCAACAGATAAGCAGCGCCCACTAATCCCAGTAGGGAAACCATCTCCAGTATGAACTCTAAAGGCGTTAAGGTTATTCTTATGCGAGGTCGCGATTTATCAAGCTGCTTATTTCGGTTTTTTCCAGGTCTATTCATAAACACTCCCCAAATCCACCCCAAGTCGAGCAACGAAGGGACGTACATTTTTTTTGATATCTTTGGAACTATAATTGTAATTATTAACAAAGTGCTATACTATTACCATATTAATCAATTAGGGAGGTGTCCCCCTTGGAATTAGAGCCCAAAACCATTGCAGAATCTGCCACCAGCCTCAGTCAGATCATTCTGCCTGGACAGACCAATCCCGCAGGCACAGCACATGGCGGCGAACTGCTAAAAATGATGGATAACTGTGCCGGAGCTTGCGCTACCAAACACTCTCGCTCCATCGTGGTGACGGCCGGAATAGATAATATTAATTTTCACCACCCTGTTTTCATGGGCAATCTGGCCACCTGCAGCGCCTATCTTACTTATGTTTCTAATTCATCTATGGAAATTGCAGTGAGCATATTTGCCGAAGACCTCATGCAGGGAACCAAAGAGTGTTGTATGACTGCCTTTTTCACTTTCGTGGCTCTTGATGAAAACATGCGCCCCAAGAAAGTTCCACCGCTCCAACTGCAAAACGATATGGAGAAAATTGAGTTTGAAGAGGGCAAAAAACGAGTAGCGGATAGAAAAGCCAATCCTCAGGTTTGCTGGATCCCTCTATACTAATTATGCCTTTCAGACCGTCAAAAAAGGCTAATAGCGGCGTTAACTCGGCCAGCCCGTTCAATCGACGTACGTTATGTACGCCTCCGACGGTGCCAGTTTGGCGCCAAGTATCGGCAAATAGAAGCCCGAAGGGCTGACTGCCGATGAATCACGGGCTTCCCGGTTGCCTTGCTCTTATCCCTTTTTGCTCGCTCTGGCAGGGTGTCGACTTTTTTTCGACACCCTGAAAGCTCCGCTTAAACGGAGCTTTCAGTTTCTATTTATGGGCTTCAGCTAAGGTACACAGATTATCAAACAGCTCTGCGACTGTTATTACTCCCACCCCACCGGGTACGGCACTGGCAATGCTGGCTTTGTCCTTAGCATCTGCATCAACATCTCCGTGCATTTTGCCTTGCTCATCGAAGTTGATGCCCGCATCAATGATTACTCCGCCTTCTTTTACCATATCAGCCGTAATGAAATTCTGACGTCCTAAAGCTGCGATGAGGATATCGGCACTGCGCGTTTCT
>DBRE01000010.1:1328-7487 GCA_002305535.1 Syntrophomonas sp. UBA1376 | reverse complement strand
TGCCTTTGCCGGCGCCTTCATCAAAGCCATAAAAGAAGTTTAACACCTATACAAAACTAAAAACCCGCCTGTAGGTAAACCTAAGGCGGGTTTGGCTATTCCAAAGGTTAGAAGCTCAGTTCCAAAGCCTGGCGTACTACTTCCGGGGTAACATCCTGGTCTTCGCCTAACCTGACCATATCATGGGCCCGTAGACTATCCAGTATTTCTGGGATATTGTCCCGGGTCAGACCATGGTCGCTCAGGTTGGTCTTTAGATTCATAGTTTCGAAGAATGCTTTAGTCTTGGCAATGGCTTGATCAATTCTCTCATCTTCGCTGCCTTCAGTCAGACCCCAGATGCGTTCCCCATACTGCAGCAGTTTGGCATGTTTTTTATCTTTGAGAACCGTAAGCATACCCGGGGCTAAAGCGGCCAGGGTGGAAGCGTGCTCCATACCATAAAGAGCTGTTAACTCGTGGCCCACCATATGGGTGGACCAGTCCTGAGGAACACCGGCGGCAATCAAACCATTCAGAGCCATAGTGGCGCATAACATCAAATTAGCTCGCACATCATAGTTTTCCGGTTCCTGCAAGGCTACCGGTCCCAATTCGATCAAGGTATGCAGAATGCCTTCCGCGAAACGATCCTGCAAGCGAGCCTCCATCTGACAAGTCATATACTGTTCGAAAACGTGCATAAAAGCATCAATTACGCCATTGCTGATCTGTTTAATGGGCAGAGTATAGGTCTTGGTGGGATCCAGCACCGCAAAACGCGGAAAAACGGCATGGGAGTAAAGAGAGATCTTGGCATTCATAGACTTGCGGGATATCACTGCCCGGGGATTGGATTCAGAACCAGCCGCGGGCAATGTTAGAACCACACCCAGGGGCAGGGCCTCATTTATTCCCTTGCCGCGTCTGATCATTATCTCCCATGGATCCCCATCATACCTGGCACCAACAGCGACAAACTTAGTACCGTCAATTACCGAACCCCCTCCTACTGCCAGAAGATAATCGATCTTTTGGCTGTGTACCATTTCAATAGCCTTCATCATGGTTTCGTAAGTAGGATTCGGCTCGATGCCTCCAAACTCGACAATATCATAGCCTTCCAAGGCTGCTTTAACTTCATCCAGGACCCCGGTTTTTTTTACGCTGCCACCGCCATAGGTAATAAGAACTCTAGACCCGGCTGGAATTTCTCGAGATATTTTGGAGATTTGTCCTTGACCAAATATGATCTTAGTGGGATTTTCATATACGAAGTTGTTCATAGGCTGCCTCCTTTTTGCTGCACATCGTTGTTATAGTCACTGGTAAAACTGTATATTTGAGTTTACTACAGCATCCCTAGGTTAGTCATAACAAATCACTGGATAGCTGTCAAGATATGCTGAATTGCTACAAGATCTGATCTGCAAGCCGGAGGTAAACTCGTCATCATAAAGGACTCTTTGCCCCTTATGTCGAAATAGCGGAGCAAATCTTTGCCAAGCCAGACTTAAAATGAACGCACTGGCTTAAAGACACATTATGAGGAGGAATAGTTATGATCCAATGGAAAGAAAGTTACCGCCTAGGGATAGAAGAAATCGACGAACAGCATAAGAAGCTTTTTGAGATTGCCAATAGAGCTTATGAACTATTGAAAAACGATTTTGTGACTGATAAGTATGACCGCATCGTAGATATCATAGAAGAACTCAAGGATTACGCCGTCTACCATTTTAGCTTTGAAGAAAAGTATATGGCCAGTATCAAATACAGGAAAATTTTCTCCCACAAAGTGATTCATGATGATTTTATTGCCAAAATCAATGAGGTTGATTTGGATAATGTGGATGAGAGTCAGGATGAATACCTGTTAGGGATCCTGGATTTTGTAGTACAGTGGATCGAACAGCACATACTAGGAACGGACAGGCAATACGTTAGCTAAAGCAAGGGCTTGTAAGAGGGACGGTTGTGGACAATTCCCTGCGCAGCAAAATTAAGGCATAAGGATGAAGTAACATGAGCAATAACAGTCATCAATCAGGACAGATTTGGCCGCCCCTGCAGTTTGACCAAATCAGCACAGTGGAGCTGATCGGTGAGGGCTTTCTTTTTACCGAGGGGCCACTATGGAATCAAGCCGAGGGCTTTCTGCTTTTCAGCGATATAACTGGTGATACCATCTATAAATGGGTACCGCCCAGCCTCCTGGAGGTATTTCGTCGCCCCAGCCAATGTTCCAATGGCTTGGCATACGATATGCATGGCAGCCTGTTGGCCGCCGAACATGGCGCCCGTCGGGTCAGTCGCCAAAAAGCCGACGGCAGCATTGAAATCCTGGCTGATAATTATGAGGGGAAGAAGTTGCACTCCCCTAATGATATTGCGGTTCGCTCCGATAACACTATTTATTTCACTGATCCCCCCTATGGGTTGGGACGACGCCCGCCCGAGCTATCCTTTATGGGGTTGTATCGCATTGATCCACACGGAAAGATCTATTTGGAAGGCGAATTTTACCAGTGCCCCAACGGGCTAGCCTTTTCCCCTGATGAAAGAATCCTTTATCTAGCTTTGACCGAGGCGGATGAAGTAGTGGTTATGGATGTGGCCCAAGATGGTTCCACCAGCAATGTCCGTTCCTTTGCCCGGGTACCCTATCCCGACGGCATCGCCATAGACCTGGCTGGCAACATATATGTTGCCGGGGGAAAGGGGGTAGCCGTGTTGGCTCCAGACGGAACCCAATTAGGGACTATTCCTATGCCCCGCATACCAGCTAATTGTGCTTTTGCGGGACCAGACGGCAAATGGCTCGTTATTACGGCCCGTGATCACCTCTATCAGGTAAAGGTGCCCATACCGGGATTTTAGGACAACAAAAGCTGTTGCGGAGGCTTGGAGTTGGCCATAATTAGGGATTGGCATTTCACAAAGGCAGGAGAAGACCACTAATTATAGAATGATGTAAACAAGAAAGATGCATCGAACAGCATAAGCTGCAGGAAAGGTCGTTAGGTAACTGTGAATACTGCCGACATTCTATCAAATTCAAATACGCCGCCCAGCATGAACGAGTCAGGCCGAAGATCACAAGTAGCAGTACTGCGCTGTGAAACCTATGATCTCCAAGAGGTGCGAACCCAATTGGAGCGGGGCATCGCCCTGCTGGGAGGATGGCAGAAATGGGTGAGGCCCGAAGAAAACATCCTTTTGAAACCCAACCTGCTGGCAGCTGATCCTCCCGGAAAAGCAGTTACCACCCATCCTGCCGTTTTTCAGGCAGTAGCGGAAAGTCTGCAACAATTCGGGGTCAAGATAACCTATGGGGATTCTCCTTCCAACGGAACCGTGGAAGCTGCCGCCCGCAAATCTGGCCTGGCAGAAGTGGCCGCCCAACTGGGAATGAGTTTGTCCCCCTTTAGGGAAGGGGAGACTATTGATATTGAGGGTTCTCATCATCGTCACAAAGCTATCATCGCCCAGGCAGTCCTGGATAGCGATGGACTGATAAGTCTTCCTAAGTTAAAGACCCACCCACTTACGCGTTTGACAGGAGCCGTAAAGAATCAGTTCGGATGTGTTGTGGGATTAGATAAGAAAATGTTTCACGCCAAACATCCCCAGGTGGATCATTTTGCCGCTATGCTGGTAGATCTGAATCTTTACATCAAACCACGGCTGTACATATTGGATGCTATTGTAGCCATGGAAGGCAATGGCCCCCGAGGGGGCGCCCCTCGCCGAACCGGGATACTGATGATATCAGCTGATCCGGTAGCTTTGGATGCTACCGCCAGCCGGCTGGTAGGTTTGGAGCCCGAGCAGGTGCCGACCAATCTAGCTGGTCAACAAAGCGGCTTGGGTGTATACCGCCTAGAGGATATCGAGTTGCTGGGGGATAATTGGGAAGAGCTGGTGGTTAGGGACTTCAATCTGGGCATCGGCTTGCCAGGGTTTGTTATAAAAAACATCTGGCTGCGCAATCAAATAGTACCCCGTCCGCAAATCGACCCTCATCAGTGTAAAATCTGCGGCTTGTGCGTCAACGCCTGCCCCTTGCGACCCCCAGCAGCTGACTGGGCTGAGGCGGGTCAGGAGCAGCCTCCTCAATATAATTATGCCACCTGCATCCGCTGCTACTGTTGCCAGGAAGTGTGCCCGGAAGGCGCCATTACTCTGCAAGTGCCCTGGCTGGGTCGAATTATGGGACGCAGAAGTGACAGATAAATCCTTTATTTAGACCATAATGATGGTAAGGCAATGGATAGCCCGGCAAAATCAGGATGTTCCACAACATCATCTTCCATGCCGGAGGCCACCAGGGCGTATACACCATCACGCCAAGCAAAGCATTCCAGAGTTCTTTCCTGGGGATCGACCAACCAATAATGTTGCACTTGAGCCCTAATTGAAATCAACTAGGAGTGAAACACGGGCAGTTCCTAAAATGAGTGCTATTCAAGTTTTCCATGATAAAATCAATTCCAGGAGCTAACATCAGGAAAAGGCGGTGAAGGAATGAAACTGGTGCTGAGACATCTCACCAGTGGGCTGATCTACGCCCGCAGTCTCAGGATACTTCCTTCATTGATAGGAACTATCATCCCATTTTTCTGGCAAATGGTTAATCTGTATGGCACCCTGCCGGCAGTGTTAATAACTCTAGCTATTCTCCAAATCATCACAGTCAGCCTCACCGCCATCATATATCCTTTCCTGTATTTGCGTCTGAGCTTCTTAACCGTATATTGTCTGGCTGTACTGATTACGGCCATAGCCTTTATTAGCTGGGTGTTTATTAATGTTTACAGAAATCACCGGGCCAAGTTCAAGCTGATAAAACTGCAGTTTTCCACCCGTACAGCTTTGATTCTACTAAGCCATTTACTGAGCAACCGCGTTTTATCTATACCTTTATCATCACGAACTACCTTTTGGGATATCCACCTAAAACCCAACTTAGCCGGACAGCTACAAACAAAAAGCCGAGAGGAAATCATTGCTGCCATACGTCATGATTACCAACAGGCGCAAAACTTAATGCCGAATGCTGTATTCTTCGGCTGCTCTCCCGGGTCGTTTAAGACGCTATTGATTGCAGCCGGGCTTCAGGAATCCCAGTTTTCTATCCTGGAAACCATAATACCCCAAGAGCATGCTAGAGTCTTTGGAGTGAACCGACCTTTCTACCTTTATGTGATATTTGTTACTTGAGGGTTTTGCATCGTCAACTGTTGGCTAAATTATCATTGGAATTTATAAAATGCCATCCTCAGTGGTAGCGAAGGATCTATGGCATTTACGAGACTCTTCGCTATCGCTCAGAGTGACGATGTTGAAGGAGTTATTGAGATATGCAAAATCCTCACTTAGCTGACAACTAGATCAATACAGGTATAGGCCTGCCTGTATTCTTACAGTTGTGGAGAGTTTTTCTTTATAAAACCTTCGATAAAATCTGCTCCAGCATAACCGACTGCCACCAGAGTAAACAGGGTTTGTTTTTCCATGGTTTGACCTAGCATTGTAATAGCAGCAATGGTTCCAGCAGCAACCCCTATCAGGATACTTATAACCAATTGTTTGCCATCAACTCCTTCTCCAAATTTTCCTGAGGGTGTTTTTTCTTTGAGCTTTTTTAACCCTATTATCACCCTTATAAGCTGTCCAACCATCCCCAAAAAGGCACCCATAAAAATAAAGATTGCCGTTTCACAAATGGACAAAATAAGCCACCTCCTATTGCTAATTATAGGATATTAAGTAATATTATGATAATATGTGCGAGAAAGAGATCAATATTTTCAGACCGTTCGCCTGTAGACAGATTTCAATTGTCGATAAGTTATAAGTTATAAAGTTTGCAAAATGTATTGAGATTATAACTTATGGGTAATATAATTACTATACCAAGGAGTCTTTTATGAGCCGATGGGGAGAAGTTCTGTATCCAGAAGCATTTAATGGTGGGTTCATCCGCACTCAATGGAATTATGAGAATGATTTAAAGGATATATTGGAACGAAGCGGTAAGAAAGATGATTTTATCGGCAAGTATAAAATGCGGTTAAGATTTCTGGATGAGTACCGGGAAAAAAGCGTGCTGAAAAGAGATTGGTTTGAAACCCTCAAACATACAAACAAGTTATATGCTATTAAGATTAAAGACGA
>DBRE01000010.1:0-1279 GCA_002305535.1 Syntrophomonas sp. UBA1376 | reverse complement strand
ACAGCAATACCAATAGCTCAGCAAAGGCTCAAGGAGGTATTAGAGTAGTGAAGGATATCCGAACCCTACCGGATGCAGGTGATATGATTGAAAGGTTAGCAGGGGGAGAAGGAAGCAGCAAAGATGGTTTATATGAAATTTATTACCAGATATCCACTGCGCTTTTCGATTACCGCATCAAACATAATTTATCCCAGAAAAAATTAGCAGAAAAGTTGGGCGTTACCCAGCCGATGGTAGCCAAACTGGAAAGCGGGGATTACAATTACACCATCGAGCAGCTATGGAAAATAGCTAATAAACTTGGCTTTGCTTTCCATATCGAGTTTAAGGAAAGAGAACCAGAAAGTTTTTCAGTTATTGCCAGGCCGGAAAATGAGGATCATATTGTAGACTATGCAGTTGGCTATTTGGCGGTGGGATCATGAAAGATAAAGAGATTATGGCCGATTTTCAATTTCTGGGAAACCGGGTAGATAAATTCGTACTAGATACCAAACTTATCGAAGAAAAAGGTCGGAGCAGTATCGCCTTTGATTTTGACTACGAGGTGGTGGAGGTAGCAGAAGATAATGCCCGATTTCTCGGTATTATCCAGCTAATTGTTCAGGGGAAAGCGAAAATAAAAAATAAAATTCTGTTTAAAATTGACTTGAAGATGGAAGGCGCTTTCTCCGGTAATGCCGAAAAACTCAGTCATCAGAAATTCACTGATATGCTGGAAATGAACGGATTGATTACCTTGTTGCATATATCCAGAGCTTACTTATTAAGTGTCACCTCCCAATCAGGCATCAACCCACCAGTAAAATTGCCCATGGTTAATGTAATAAAGCTCCGCGAGAAGAAAGCCCAGCAAAGTCAAGGAGAATAGCTGGCTCGAGATAGAATATATGCCGATTCCAATGTTTGTTGACTTGGAGTCGGTTTTTATTGGCTGTAATTGGGGATTCTTGTTTTTTGATTGGAAGGATAAGCAGGCCAATTGTAGAATGGTAGTACTTAGATCAAGTTCCAATATATAGCTTATGTAATGTTAGGAGAGAACGATGAGCAAGAAAAAGCCGAGGATGGCTATATGTTATGATTTTGATGGAACCCTAGCCCCTGGGAATATGCAAGAATACGATTACATACCCAGGCTGGAAATAACCTCTCAAGAATTCTGGGAGCAGGTACAACAAAGGGCTGTTGAACAACAGGCGGATGAGATACTCAGCTATATGTGTTTGATGCTTGAGAAAGCCAATGCGGATAAATCGAAAGGTATACAAATCAC
>DBRE01000087.1:14071-28860 GCA_002305535.1 Syntrophomonas sp. UBA1376 | reverse complement strand
AAACTGGATGATGATGATACTCGACAGGCTGTGGAGGAGTATATTGGCCCTTTAGTCGATCAGGGGATAGACACTCTGGTCTTGGGTTGTACCCATTATCCTTTTCTTGCTCCCCTGATCAGGGAGTATGTGGGAGAACAGGTAAACCTGGTGGATCCCGCTTATGAAACGGTAGACGAACTAAAGCAGCTCTTAGAGAGTCAAAATATAGCTCAAGGATCGAATCCCCATCCTCAAAGGCAGTTCTATGTCAGCGGTCACCATGAATCTTTTTATACGGTAGGTAAGCTGTTGATAGGAGATGTTATACAGAAAGTAGAGCAGGTTTCTTTAGACTAGGGTTTAGTATTCAAGGAGTTGTAATCATGGGGAGAGTTGGATTTACCACCACCATACCGGTAGAAGTTCTGCTGGCGGCAGGCCAAGAACCGGTTGATCTAAATAATCTTTTTATCGGCGCAAACCACCCGCAGCAAATGGCTGACCAGGCTGAAGAAGCCGGCTATCCGCGTACCACCTGCGGCTGGATAAAGGGACTGTATACGGCCGCCTTGACTACTGAAATAGATTCAGTCATAGCGGTAATGCATGGGGACTGCAGCAATACCCAGGCTCTGATGGAGACTCTGGAATTGCAGGGAATGGATATGATCCCTTTTGCCTTTCCCTATGATCGTGATCCTCAGGGTCTGCGAGCCAGCCTTTACAAGCTGATGGATCGCTTCGGTGTTAGTGAAGCCGAGGTGGAAAGGGAAAAGAAGCGGCTGGATGAAATACGGCGCTTATGCTGGATCTGGGATGACCTGACCTGGAAGTCTGATCAGGTCAGCAGCTTTGAAAACCATCTTAAACTGGTATCTACCAGTGATTTTGAGGGTAACCCCGACCGTTTTGCGGTGGAAATGGACAAACTTATTATGGAAGCTAGGCAAAGGCAACCGGAAAGCGGTAAAGTGCGCCTGGCTTACATCGGGGTGCCGCCTATTTTTACCGATCTCTATCAAGTTCTAGAGTCGATGGGGGCTCGGGTAGTATTTAATGAAGTGCAGCGGCAGTTTTCTATGCCTTACCAGACTGAAAATATGGTTGATCAGTATATTTGCTATACTTATCCCTATGGCGCTTTTGCCAGGCTAGCTGACATTAAGGCCCAGGTGGAACAGCGCCAGGTGCAGGGGATCATTCATTATACCCAAACTTTTTGTTATCGTCAGATCGAGGATCTGATCTTCCGCCAGAAGCTGGGACTACCCTTGCTGACTCTGGAGGGAGATAAACCAGGCAAAGTTGATGCGCGCAGTCGTTTGCGCCTGGAAGCTTTTATCAATATGTTGGGCTAGCGGAGGGCTGTATATGATTGGCATTGATTTAGGCTCCCGCCAGGTGAAGCTGATTCAAATGCAGAAGGGAACTGTGTCTCGCCGGGAAATGCGCGATACTATTGGATTCTATCGTCAGTATGGCCGTATGCACGATGGTCAGCTGCAGATTGATCTGGAAGAGGCCGGTTGGAGCGGGGATGAAGTCATTGCCACCGGATACGGGAAAATGGCTGTATCTATAACCGGTGCCCGTCAGATACCCGAGATCCAGGCCCATGCCCTGGGGGCGGTATTCCAGAGCCAAAGACAATCATTTACCCTGGTAGATATTGGCGGTCAGGATTCCAAAGTGATCCTGGTACGTGATGGAAAAGTGGCTGATTTTATTACTAATGATCGCTGTGCAGCTAGTTCGGGACGCTACCTGGAAAATATGGCGGCTGTATTGGATATCAGTCTGGAAGAACTGTCCCGCTATGACCAGGATCCGGCGGAGATCAATGCCACCTGTGCTATTTTTGGTGAAACTGAATTAGTAGCTCGTATTGTGGAAGGCTGCGCTCTGCCACAGTTGGCGGCGGGAGTGAATTATGCGCTCTATCACCGCTTGGCTCCTTTACTGAAAAGGATGGACAGCGACTTATTAGTTCTATCTGGAGGAGTGGCTTTGAATAAAGCCTTAGCAGATATTTTGGCTCGGGAAACCGGCCGACAGGTATTACGACTACCAGACCCCCAATATAATGGGGCTATCGGTTGCTGTGTTTTTGGAGGGATATGAACCTATGCAGCTCAGGATAATTGGATACTGGGCACCTTATCCACGTGCTTTAGAAGCTTGTTCCGGATACCTGGTATCTTCAGATAGCGCTCATCTGCTGCTGGACTGCGGGCATGGAGTGTGTTCCAGGCTGGCTCGTTGGCTACCGGCAGAGCAACTGGATGCCCTCATCATCACTCACTTTCATCCTGATCACTATGTGGATCTGTTCGCCATTCGTCATAGCATAGGGGGGGCGCTGCGTGCCGGTAGCCGGTCTGAACCACTTCCGGTCTATATGCCTGACCAGCCGAAACATCACTACCAAGCCTTTGCCCAAATGAAAGAACTCCAGGTTATTCCTCTGACGGATCAGGGCAATTATACGGTCGGTGATATGCAGTTCCAGGCTTTGGCGGTAACTCACCCTATGCCCACCTTTGGCATTAAGGTTAGCTATCAGAACCGATCCCTGTTTTATACGGCTGATACCAGTTATGATCAGCAAGTAGTCGCTGCCGCCAGAGGAGCAAAACTCTTGTTGTGCGAATGCAGTTTACGGATAGCCGATGGCGAATTTGCCAGGCAGTTAGGTCATATGACTACGGCTCAGGCGGGTCAGTTGGCTCGAGAAAGCGGAGCTGAGATCTTAGTGGCAACTCATTTCTGGCCAGAATACCATCCAGAAGCTTTGCAGCAGGAGATCCAGCCGGAATACCAGGGTCGGATAATCATGGCCGCATCCGATTTAACCGTGCAGATTTAACCAGGGGGAAATCATGCGAATCGTTAAGGTAGAGCAAATAAAGGAAACCGTAAAGCAAGCTGTAAGAGCGGCTAATACTCAGCTTCCCGAAGACATCTTGGACGGTCTGCAAAAGGCTTGCGCCAAGGAAACCGTTCCTCGCGCGCGCCGCTTGTTGGAAATTCTTCTGGAAAATGCCCACCTGGCACAGATTGAAAATATGCCTTTGTGTCAGGATACCGGTCTGGTTACCATTCAGATACAGTTGGGACAAGAAGTATCGTTGACCGGTGGTGATCTATATGAAGCTATTGATCAAGGGGTGCGGGAAGGTTACCTGGAAGGGTATTTCCGCGCCTCTATGGTCAAAGACCCCTTGGAAAGGGTAAATACGGGAGACAACACTCCGGCAGTAGTCCACCTGGAGATGACCCCGGGTGACCAGGTGGTTATTACCGTATTTCCCAAAGGAGCTGGCAGTGAAAATATGGGGCGTACTGCTATGTTGAAACCGGCCGATGGCTGGCCGGGAGTGCGCCGGTTTATTATAGAGACTGTAAAAATAGCCAATGCCAATCCCTGCCCACCTATTATAGTAGGAGTTGGTTTGGGCGGAAACATGGAGAAAGCCTGTCTTTTAGCCAAAAAGGCGCTTTTGAGACCCATCAACAGATCTCATGCTGATAGCCGCATCGCTGATCTGGAAGCCCAGCTTCTTCAGGATATCAATCAGCTGGGCATTGGCCCGCAGGGACTGGGGGGAGATACAACTGCCCTGGCGGTCAATATGGAAGTATTTCCGACTCACATCGCCAGCCTGCCGGTAGCAGTGAGTCTCAACTGTCACTCGACCCGTCGGGCTGTGGTGACTATTTGACACGGAGAGGAGGCCTGCTGGTGACTCATATTCTCAGAGCACCCTTGAATGGCAATACTCTACAAGAGTTGAACGCAGGGGACGAAGTCCTGGTGCAAGGGACTGTGTACGCAGCCCGGGATGCTGCCCATCAAAAAATGATCGCTGCTCTGGAAGCGAATGGGGAGCTTCCTTTTGACATAGATGGTCAGATAATCTATTATGTCGGACCCTGTCCGGCTTCGCCGGGCAGAATAATCGGATCAGCTGGCCCTACCACCAGCAGTCGCATGGATGCTTATACTCCAGCTTTACTGCAAAGAGGCCTCAAGGCGATGATCGGCAAAGGGGACCGCAGTCTGCAGGTTATAGAGGCCATGAAAAAGCACGGAGCTGTGTATCTGGCTACCGTGGGTGGCGCGGGTGTCTATTTGGCCCAGAAGATCAAGGCGGTGGAGACGGTAGCTTACCCGGAGCTGGGGCCGGAGGCTTTGCTTAAAATGGAATTTGAGGATTTCCCTTGCATAGTCGCTATTGATGTCCGGGGCAAGTCTGTCTATCTTACCCCCGATATATGAATACTAATGACAAGTATAACGATATTTTTTGGAGGTACATTATGAGCAGACCAAATGAACGAAAGAACGATGAAATGCGGCCGGTAAAAATGACTACCGGGTTTGTAAAGCACCCCCAGGGATCAGTTTTGATCGAGGCGGGAGACACCCGGGTACTGTGTTCGGCTATGGTGGAAGAAAAGGTACCTCCTTTTCTAAAAGGCAGCGGCAGCGGATGGGTAACTGCTGAATACTCCCTTTTGCCCTCTTCCACGGAAACTCGTACCGCCCGGGAAGCTGCCCGCGGCAAGATCAGCGGACGAACCTCAGAGATCCAGAGGTTGATCGGTCGATCCCTTCGGGCGGTAGTAGATATGCAGGCCTTGGGAGAACGTACTATATGGATCGACTGCGATGTCATCCAAGCTGACGGTGGTACCCGTACAGCTGCTATCACCGGTAGCTTTGTAGCCCTGTATTTGGCTCTACAGAAACTTCATGCCGCCGGTTTGATAGAGACTCTGCCCATCAAAGATTATGTGGCAGCGATAAGTGTCGGCATAGTTCAGGGACAACCAATGCTGGATTTGGAATATGTGGAAGATTCCATAGCCGACGTGGACATGAATGTGGTTATGACCGGTAGGGGAGCCTTTGTAGAAGTTCAGGGAACCGCTGAAGGAGAACCTTTTGAGCGCCAGGAGCTTGATACCCTGTTAGCTTTAGCCCAACAAGGCATCCAGCAATTAATCAGGCAGCAAAAACAGGTTCTGGGGGAATCCTAATGAGAAAGCTCTTGCTGGCTACCCGCAATCAGCATAAAAAGCGTGAACTGCAGGAACTGCTGTCCGACCTGGAGATAGATATTCTTACTCTGGATGATATAGAGCCTTTGCCAGAGGTGAAAGAAGACGGTACCACTTTCGAAGAAAATGCGGTAAAAAAGGCCTGCGAAACTGCTCAAAATAGTGGTTGGCTGAGTTTGGCCGATGATTCTGGTTTGGAAGTGGATGCCTTGCAAGGGAAGCCCGGGGTACATTCGGCGCGGTTTGCCGGTGAAGGTGCCAGTGATGAAGCTAACAATGCCAAGCTGTTGGAACTGCTTAAAGATGTTCCTGATAGTGAACGCACAGCTCGTTTTGTCTGTGTGATGGCCCTCTGCGATCCCAGTGGTTCCCTACATACGGTTCGGGGTGAGTGTGAGGGCCGTATTATTCGTATACCCTCAGGTGCTGGGGGATTTGGCTACGATCCCCTGTTCGTTCCCTGTGGATATGACCAGACCTACGCTCAGCTGTCAGCCTGGGCGAAAAACAATATTAGTCATCGCGGGGCAGCCTTACAGAAGATACTGCCGGTGTTGAAAAATTATCTAACTGATACACAAACCAGGGGGTAGGGGGGAAGAGAACTGAAAATTGCGGTTACCGGAGATACTCATGGGCAGGTAGATAAGATCCTGAAGGCCATAAAAAAACAACAGGTGGATGTGATAATATTTACCGGGGATTATGTTCGAGATGCGCGGTTTTTAGAAGAAAAACTCCAACTACCCGTGTTCAGCGTTGCTGGTAACTGTGATGCTCGTGGTGAAGAGCAACAAGAAAGGCAGATCGAATTAGCCCAGAAGAAATTCTTTGTGACGCATGGTCATCGATTATATGTAAAGAGAGGGCTGCAGTCCCTCTATTACCGAGCCCAGGAAGTGGAGGCCCAGGTGGCAATTTTCGGCCATACCCATACTCCCTTCTGTCAGGAGGTTGAGGGGATATGGCTGATCAATCCAGGCAGTCCCACTTATCCACGGGGGTTAAACCCGAAAGAAACCTATGTCATCATCAATGTGGAAAACAATCGCATTTTTCCCATGGTATTATCTTTAAATTAGATCAGAATTGAGTTATATTTACATTGTTTTTAGAAAGGAGGAGCTATGGTGAGCACTGCGTTGAAACGTACTCCCCTCTATGAGGTACATAAACACCACCAGGGCAAAATGATTGATTTCGGCGGATGGGAACTGCCTGTACAGTATACCGGAATTATTCAAGAGCACCAGTTAGTACGCACCCAGGCGGGAATATTCGATGTATCCCATATGGGGGAAATACTGATTACCGGAGAAAAAGCTGAAGCTTTTATCCAATATCTGATGACCAATGATGTGACCAGAATAAAGGATAACCAGGTGCAGTACACTTTGATGTGCTATCCCGATGGAGGAGTAGTTGATGATCTCATAGTGTACCGCTATTCGAATCAGCATTATTTATTGGTGGTCAATGCCAGTAATGTGGATAAAGATTATGAGTGGATAACCAGTCATATTGTGGAAGGGGTCAAGGTTACCAACGTGTCTGATCAATATGCCCAGATCGCGGTTCAGGGTCCTAAAGCCCAAGAAATACTGCAGAAGATCAGCACCACTGACTTATCATGTATCCGCTTCTTCTGGTTTGAACCCCAAGCGGAACTGGCCGGTATCCAATGTATGATATCACGTACTGGTTATACCGGTGAAGATGGATTCGAAATATACCTGCCGACTGATCAGGCTGCAGAAATGTGGTGCAGCATTGTGGCAGCCGGTGGTGACGATATAGCTCCTGCCGGCCTTGGTGCCCGGGATACGCTTAGGTTCGAGGCCAAGTTACCGCTCTACGGGCAGGAATTGGGCCCAGATATCTCTCCCCTGGAAGCTGGTTTGAATACTTTTGTAAAGCTGGACAGCGGTGATTTTATAGGCCGCGAGGCTTTGCTCCAACAAAAGGAAAGCGGAACTGACCGGGTTCTAGTAGAGTTTGAAATGGTAGGTAAAGGAATACCTCGCTCCCATTATGAAGTATATAAAAATGGGGAACAGATTGGTTTCGTGACTTCCGGGGCTCATTCTCCTACCTTTGGTAAGCCCATTGGTTTAGCCTTGTTGCCCAGGCAATGGAGTGAACCCGGTGAAGAGTTTGACATTATGATCCGTTCCAAACCAGTACCGGCTAGAGTAACACGGGGAGCTTTTTACAAGCGGCCCACCAAATAAACTAGGAGGAATGATTATGAAAGTGCCACAGGAATTAAAGTACACTAATGAACATGAATGGATAAAGGTAGAAGGAAATAGGGCTATTCTTGGTATCACTGACTATGCTCAACACAATCTGGGCGACATCGTGTTTGTGGAAATACCCGAATTGGATGCCCAGGTGTCCAGTGGTGATGAAGTTGCGGTGATCGAGTCAGTAAAAACTGTTTCTTCAGTATATACCCCGGTCAGTGGGACTATAGTTGAGATCAATGAAGCTCTGGAAGAAAATCCGGAATTGCTGAATCAGGAGCCCTATGAACAATTCATAGGGATAATCGAGATGGATGATCCCAGTTCTTTGGATAATCTTATGACTGCCGAAGAATACGAGCAGTTTTGCCAGGAACAGGGTTAGGAGGACGTTGACCAATGAGGTTTACTCCCAATTCCGATACAGTTGTCCAAGCAATGCTTGACAGTATTGGTTTGCAGAACTTGGAGCAGCTTTTTGATGATATCCCAGCTCAGGTGCAGATGCAAAGACCCTTGGATTTACCTGGGGAAATGAGTGAAATGGAACTGCACTCACTGCTGACAGGTCTGGCGGGGAAAAACAAGCCTGCTGCTGAACACCCTTGCTTTTTGGGCGCTGGAGCCTATGACAGCTATATACCCGCGGCTCTGGATCAATTGTTATTGCGATCGGAATTTTACACCTCCTATACTCCCTATCAGCCGGAGATCAGCCAGGGCATTTTACAGGGGATATTTGAATATCAGACCATGATCTGTCAGTTGACCGAATTGGATGTCTCCAATGCTTCATTATACGACGGGGCTTCCGCTCTGGCAGAAGCCTGTACCTTAGCTGCTGTCCATACTCGCAAGAAAATGGTAATAGTGCCGGAGACGGTGCATCCCGAATATCGGCAGGTTTTAGAAACCTATGCTATGTCCGGGTATTATGAACCCGTGTTTGTGCCCTGTCCCCATGGAATTATGGACTTGGAGCAGGTGGCAGATCTGGTGAAGGATCAGGCTGCTGCTTTGGTAGTACAGCATCCTAACTTTTTTGGACATTTGGAGCCCATGGGATCAGTCGCTGACTTGATCCACCAGGCAGGCGGACTACTGATAATGGTAGTAGATCCGGTTTCTTTGGCAGTTTTAAAACCTCCGGGCGCCTGGGGAGCGGACATAGCAGTGGGTGAAGGCCAGCCCCTGGGTAATACTCTCAGTTTTGGAGGGCCCTATTTAGGTTTCATGGCGGTCACCCGACAGCTGATGCGCAAGATCCCGGGAAGAATCGTAGGGCAAACCACTGATGTAGAAGGCAGACCTGGTTTTGTCCTTACCCTGCAGGCCCGGGAGCAGCATATCCGCAGGGATAAGGCTAGTTCCAACATATGTTCCAATCAGGCTTTAAATGCTATGGCTGCAGCTATTTATTTGACTTTGTTAGGCCCACGCGGACTGAAGGATACAGCATTACGTTGCCATGAACTGGCTGTCTATGCACAAAGACAGCTGGAAGAGGCTGGCTTTCCGCTACTGTATAAACAACCCTTTTTCCGAGAATTTGTGGTGGAAACACCTGATGCTGCCGCAATCAATAGCCGCTTGTTGGAACAGGGTATCATAGGTGGCCTGGCAGTGGATCAAGGCATGCTCTTAGCCTTTACGGAAAAACGCACCCGGCAGGATATTGACCGTCTGGTAGCTGCTTTTAAGGGGGAATAACAGGTGAGCAGATTGATTTTCGAAAAAAGTCGTCCGGCTAGCAATAAGATGAACATTCCCCCGGCAGAGGTGGGTCAGGTAGACATGACCGAGACTATAGGTGAATACCTGCGCCAAGGGGAACTACCCCTTCCTGATGTTAATGAAGTTGAAACGGTGCGGCACTTTACTGCTCTATCCAAACGGGCCTATGGAGTTGATGATGGACTCTATCCCTTGGGTTCGTGCACCATGAAGTATAACCCTAAAATTGACGAATGGGCTGCCCGTTTACCAGGCTTGGCAGGGCTGCATCCTTATCAGCCCCTGGAAACGGTACAGGGTGCCTTGCAGATAATGTATGAGACCAGTCAGTGGTTGTGTGAAATAACTGGCATGGATGAGTTTAGCCTGCAACCGGCAGCTGGTGCCCATGGGGAATTGACCGGAGTAATGATGATCAAAGCTTATCACACCCAGCGTGGGGATACGGGACGTACTACTATGCTAGTACCCGATTCAGCCCATGGAACCAATCCAGCTACAGCGCATGTGGTGGGCTATAAAGTTGAAGAAGTGAAATCAGATGCCCGTGGGCTGGTCGATCTGGAAGACTTGAAAAGCAAACTGGGGCCCCATGTGGCTGGGTTAATGCTGACTAATCCCAACACCCTGGGGCTGTTTGAAGAAGACATTTTAGAAATGTCGCAACTGGTTCATGACAGTGGAGGCTTGCTCTATTATGATGGAGCTAATCTCAATGCCATCGTGGGAGTAGCTCGACCCGGAGATATGGGCTTTGATGTAGTGCATGTCAATCTGCACAAGACCTTTGGAACTCCCCATGGAGGAGGCGGGCCCGGCTCAGGACCAGTAGGAGTAAAAAAACACCTGGCTCCATACTTGCCAGTCCCACGCGTGGAAAAAAATGCTGATCAGTATGTTTTCAACTATGATTATCCCCAATCCATAGGCAAGGTCAAAGAGTTTTATGGTAACTTTGGGGTAGTAGTGAAAGCCTATACCTATATGCGCGCCCTGGGCGGAGCTGGGCTGAAAGAGGCCAGTCAACATGCGGTTTTGAATGCGAACTATGTAAAAACAAATCTGCAGGGTACTTACCATATTCCTTTCGATAGGCTGTGCAAGCATGAGTTCATTGTTACTGCCAAAGAACAGATGGACAGCAGTAAAGTATCTACCCTGGATATTGCCAAAAGCCTCTTAGATTATGGGTATCACCCCCCCACCATCTATTTTCCGCTTATAGTACGGGAAGCTATGATGATTGAACCACCTGAGAGCGAGAGCCGGGAGCGATTGGACGATTTCATTGCCGCTATGCAAGATATAGCTGACCAAGCCGTGAAGAATCCGGATCTGGTCAAGAATGCGCCTCATTATACTGTGGTAAGAAGACTGGATGAAGTTAAGGCAGCCCGTAATCCGGTAGTACGCTGGGAGGAAGCCATTGATGTATGATCTGATTGTTATCGGTGCCGGGCCGGGAGGTTATGTGGCAGCTATTCGTGCCGCCCAGCTGGGGATGTCGGTTTTATTAATAGAAAAGGATCAGATCGGAGGAACCTGCCTGAATCGTGGCTGTATCCCTACCAAAGCCTATTATGAGAATGCCCGGGTCTTGCAGAATATACAGCAGGGGCAGGATTTTGGCGTGCAAGTAACAGGGTTTTCTTTTGACATGAACGCTGCTTTTCAGCGCAAGCAGCAGATAGTCAAACAAATGGTGTTCGGAATAGAGCGGCTGTTGAAAGCCAATACAGTAGAAATATTAAGAGGCACAGCCGTTCTCAAGGATGCTCATACTGTTCAGGTTCTGGGGGAGGAGTATTCCGCTGTCCGCATCATGATCGCCACTGGTTCTCAACCGACCATACTTCCCATAGCTGGTAGTGATGATCCCCGTCTGATAACCAGTGATCAGGCCTTAGATCTGACCGAAGTCCCTCCGCGTTTGGCTGTGATAGGCGGGGGGGTCATTGGTTTGGAATTCGCCTGCATTTTTAATAAATTCGGCAGTCAGGTCACAGTTTTCGAATCCCAGGCTAGCATCCTCCACCAACTGGATCGCGAAATAGTCAAACGGATGCAGGTGTTTTTGAAAAGGCAAAGGATCAATGTCCATACTTCTGTGCAGATAGAACGACTGGAAGGCACTGACCAGGGATTGACAGTTCATGCTCTGTCCTCCAAAGGAGAGATCAGTGTCCAGGCCGATTTAGTTTTGCAGGCGGGAGGCCGGCGAGCGTGTACCGATGGTCTGAACTTGGCCAGTCTGGGAATTACCACTGACCAGAGCGGCTTTATAGTAGTGGATGAGCAATTTCAGACCAATGTGGAAGGTGTATACGCCATTGGTGACGTTATCGGTGGCCCTATGCTGGCCCATGTTGCTTCTGAAGAAGGCATTGCAGCGGTGGAAGGGATGGCAGGACAGTCCAGTTCCGTTCAATATCGGGCGGTGCCCAGTACCATTTTCACCTTCCCGGAGATCGCGGTAGTTGGCCTTACCGAAGAGGAAGCCAAAAATAGTGGCATAGTGCCTCTGGTAGGAAAATTTTCTTTTGCTGCTAATGGAAAGGCTGTGACCATGGGTGAGACTGACGGTCTGGTCAAAGTCATATCCGATCAGGATAAACGAATCATCGGTATGCATGTTATCGGCCCCCATGCCAGTGACTTAATACTGGAAGGAACTCTGGCAGTAAGTCAACAACTGACCTTGCCAGCCATGCGCTCGATCGTGCATGCTCACCCGACCCTGGGTGAAGCTATCAAGGAAGCGGCACTGGAAGCGGAAGGATTGGCTATCCATTTGGATCCGCCCCGCAAAGGCTGATGGGGAGTGAGCTGATGCACCAAATACTGAATCCCTCCACAGATCCTTATTTTAATATAGCTCTGGAAGAATACTTGATCACCCAGACCGATGATAGCAGCGAATGGTTCATGCTGTGGCAGAATAAGCCAGCTGTGATCGTTGGTCGTTATCAAAACACCAACGAAGAGGTCAATGAAACGATCATCCAGGAAAACCAAATTGAAGTGGTACGGCGCATGTCTGGTGGCGGCGCAGTTTATCATGATTTGGGCAACTTGAACTTTACCCTGGTAGTGACTTCCTCCTCTGACCGTAGCTACAGCCGATTTGCCCAGCCGGTACTCAAAGCCTTGCATAAACTAGGTGTAGAAGCCCAGTTGACTGGACGCAACGACCTTACTGTTGGTGGACGCAAGTTTTCTGGCAATGCCCAGTATATCGGCAAAAAACGTTTACTACATCACGGCACTCTACTGTTTAATACTGATCTGGACATTATGCAAAGAGTTCTCAACGTGGATATTTCCAAAATGGCGTCCAAGGGGGTCAAATCAGTTCGCAGTCGGGTAACCAATCTGGCCGAACACTTGCCCGCCTCGGTCAGTATAGATGCCTTTAGGAGCAACTTAAGCCACACTGTCGGTGAGTTCTGGCCACTGGAACCAGCCCGGAGACTCACCCAGTGGGAAGAAGATAGGGTCAGACAACTGGCTGACCGCAAGTATCGCCGCTGGGAATGGAATTATGGACAGTCACCTGAGTATGATCTGCGCCGCCAGGCCCGCTATCCCTGGGGACAGATCGATATCAGATTGGAAATGAAGCAAGGCCGGATCACCGGATGTAAGATCTACGGGGATTTTTTTGCGGGTCAGGATATAAGCGCGTTGGAACAGGCTCTACAGGGAATCGTTTATGATCGGAATGAGGTCTTGCAGCGGTTGGAGTCTCTGGAATTACATGAATATGTACCAGAAATGGAAGTTCAGCAATGGCTGGAATTGATCATGGGGAATGAGAATTGATCATGCTTAAGCACTTGGTGGGGCAAAGTTACTGCCTGGAAACTCCTGCGGCCAGTTTAGGTCTTTATCTAGGTGATGATAAACATTGTATTCTGATCGACAGCGGGGCAACTGCTGATGGACAGCAGGTAGTTAGTATCCTCCAGATGCAAGGCTGGGAAGTTTCTGCCTTGATCAATACCCATGCCCATGTTGATCATAGTGGAGCTAATCGAATCATAGCCGATACATTTGGGGCGACAGTTTATGCATCAGCTGCTGAAAAGGCTTTTCTAGAAAACCCCTGGTTGGCACCCTATATTCTATTCTCGGCCCATCCTCCCCGATCCCTAGCTAACCGCTTTATTGTTCCCCCTGCGTCACCGGAAGTCCACGCGCTAGAGCACGGTATGCAGGTGATCAGTGGCGTGTCATTGAATATAATCGACTTGGGCGGTCATACTCCCGGACAGATAGGGGTCATGACTCCCGACGGGGTTCTATTCGCAGGAGACAGCCTGCTATCCAGCCTATCCTATCAGACTTTTCCCTGTCTGGTAATGGCTGATGTAGCCAAGCAATTGGCTTCCTTAGACCTTTTAGAGAAAATCCACTTTAAGGAATTGTGCCTAGCCCATGGAGGCTGCTCTGATCAGCCTGGTTCCTTGATTGACCAAAACCGGGTCTGGCTCAAGGAACTGATAAATGATGTACTACTGGCCTTGCCGGGCCAGCTTTTGAGCCGGGAAGAAATAGTGGGCCGGATCATTGCCGGCCGGACCCTACCCGTAAATACCACCCAATATTACCTGGTCTGGTCCACCGTTTCAGCCGTAATCAGCTACCTTCTCGACAACCACCTCATCAAAACCACCTACCACCCCAATGGCATCGTTTACTCTGTTAGATAATTCCCTCTGGTATTCCATCCTGAACGATATTTATTGCCATCCTGAGAGAGGAACGAGGAAGGATCTTTCCGAGACTTCTTAAATGGTCTGTCTGGGTAAACGGGTATGTGTAAATACACCCGCTCCCGGTCTACGCATGGGGCAACATCGACTGCTTGTCGATTGGCTCCAGGGGTACAGCGCCAATTCGCATCCGTGCTCAGAGGCGCTCTCACGGCATCCATGCCGCTCGCCCCCTTCCGCCAATCGCCTTCGCAGGATATTGCCGCCATGCTTCGCCAACGGTCACTGGTATATTTACACATACCCTGGAGTATAGGGGTTTTTCAGCCTCCCCGTCTCCCTCCTGTAGCCTACAGCGGAAGCCCTAGTTTCCGGCAAGCTGGTTCGAGGGCTTGCCGGTCGTGCAGCACCGGGGAGAAAAGGTCTCCNNAAAAATTGTTTTTATGGTAAACTGAGCTGGTGTTACCTGAGGGACTTCTTCCCATAGCAGTGGGGTCGATACGGTAGCTCCCCGGCGAGGGCGTACACTGTAAACACTACTGAGAGTCTTACCCAGGGCATTCTGCAGGTAATCAACATATACTTTGCTGCCGCGCAGTTTTACGGTGCGTTCGATGGTAGCGATGTGGGGAAGAACTTCGGTTATCATAGCGGCCAGTACCTGGGCAAACTTACGAACCTGCTCATAGGTATAGCGAGGCTCCAGGGGGATATAAATATGCAGTCCCTCTGATCCGGAAGTTTTCGGATATGAACGTAGCTCCAGATTATCCAGCAGTTCTTTGGCAACCAGAGCAATGTCGACCACGTCTTGATATCTGCTGCCCGGGGAAGGATCCAGGTCGATGACTACAAAGTCAGGGTAGTCTATGCTGTCGATGCTGGACAGCCAGGGGTGCAACTCAATACAGGCTTGATTAGCCAGCCAAGCCAGTGTGGCGGGTTCTTCAGCTACAATGAAGCGAATATCTCGCTGGGAATCCCGGGAGTACCAGGAAAAGGTTCTGATCCAGGCAGGTAAATAGGTAGGAGCGTTTTTTTGATAAAA
>DBRE01000087.1:13689-13991 GCA_002305535.1 Syntrophomonas sp. UBA1376 | reverse complement strand
TCCAACCGGCATTCGTCGGGGGGCTTGTTGCTAAAACCGGTTATAACCGGTGAGCGCAGGGTCAAGGTGTCGGTCCATTCTGCAAATTCCACTCTTAATGTCAACTGCGGCTGTACAAAAAAGTAGCCTTGTGCGGCAGGTTTATTGGCAAAGGGAGAGGTGGGCATGGACATGGGGGGCAGTTCTTTAGTTAATATACTCCAATCTTCCTGCCGCAGACCGGTTCCCGCCTTGCCCACATAGAGCAGGTTTTGATCGCGATAAACTCCCAGCAAAAGAGCATTTACCATCCCTTGGTTCAA
>DBRE01000087.1:0-13663 GCA_002305535.1 Syntrophomonas sp. UBA1376 | reverse complement strand
AAGCACGTTTGATGACTATCCCTTCCATGTCCTGCTCTTTGATAGCGGCAAATAGGCTGGCTCCTTCCGAAAAATTTTCTACGGTTTGCACCCATTCGTTTTCATCTAAAGTTCGGCTTAAAACCGATTGACGTTCCAACAAAGGCAGAGCCCTTATGTCCCGGTTGGCGAAGGGCATATCGAAAACCATATAATGAACCGGATAAAGTGCCCTTACCTGGTTGACTTGTCGGCTACCGCACAAATCCCTTCTCAAAATAGCCGGAAAGTTAGGCTTGCCCGTTTTCAAAACCACTAATTCTCCATCCACGATGGCCTCTGGTATTCTCAGCAGAGCGGTGAGTTCCTGCAGTTCAGGATATTGTTCCGTACGCAGGTTACCGCGCTTATTGAACAAGGTGACTTTACCTGAAGACAGGTAAGCCAGCATACGCACTCCGTCCCATTTGACCTGATAAACATAGTCAGCACCTTCAGTGATGTCTTTTACCAGTATGGGCATCATAGGGTCGATCAGATCCAAATCACTCTTGACCTGCATAACGAATTAACTTCCCGTTTTGGTTTTGCGACGGCTGCGGGTAGCTTTATTGGATTTGGAATTTGCCTGATCAGCCTGGCGGGTTTCTTCAGCTAGTTTGACACTGGCTTTCAAGGCTTCCATTAAATCCACCACATTGTCGCGATCAGCAACCGGGGCAGCCGCAACTACTTCTTTGCCGACGATCTTGCTTTCGATCAGTTCCCATAAAGTCTGACGATACTCATTCTGATATTTGGCTGGTTCAAAACTGGTTGACAGGTTTTCGATCAGACTTACCGCCATTTTTATTTCATTGTCATGGAGTTTACTTCGATCTACTCCCAGGTTCAGTGCCGAAGGGGAACGAATCTCATCGGGCCAAAAAATGGTCTCCATGATCAGTACTTGGTCTTTTATCCGCAGAGCCGCCAGGGATTGTTTGGAACGGATCATTACTTTAGCAATGGCTACCTTACCAGTTTGGGACATGGCTTCGACTAGCAGGCCGTAAGCCTTTTCACCACCCTGGGAGGGTTCCAGATAATAAGTTTTGTCGAAATAAATGGGATCCACCTGGGTCAGGTCTACAAAATCGAGTATATCAATGGTTTTGGTGTTTTCCAGTGGAATACGTTCCAGATCCTCTTCATTGATGACCACATAGCTACCCTTCTGGTATTCGTAGCCCCGCACAATTTCTTCGCTGGCTATCTCCCGGTCACAGTGGGGACAGAACTTGCGATACTGAATGGGGTTCATGCACTCTTTATGCAGAAAATTGAACTTAATATCCTTGTGTTCGGTAGCCACATACATTTTGATTGGAATATTGACCAAGCCAAAGCTGACAGCGCCTTTCCACAGAGTTCTCATATAATTCCCCCCGGCTGTTTTTAGTAGCTTATCTTGAGGAAAGGGATTTTATACAGGAGCAAGGCATGCTTTGGAACAAAAAAGCGGGAAACTAGAAAGTTTCCCGCTTGATTAGAACTGTTGTTTTAGAACTATTTCACTCTCTGCCAGATAGCAGCAGCACCATGACCATGACCGATACACATTGACTCAACAATGTATTCTACATCAGCATAGTCGGGATCCTTGAAGAGAGCGGTGATGTCGGTGGCAATACGAGCACCGGTGCAGGCCAGGGGATGGCCGATGGAAATTCCGGAACCCCATAGGTTCAGGCGATCTTTGGGTAGGCCCAGGGTTTGCTGGCAGTAAACTGACTGGGAAGCGAAAGCTTCGTTGACTTCCCACAGTCCGATCTGATCCTTGGTCATCCCGGCTCTCTTCAAGACCTTGGGAATAGCCAGGGAGGGGCCGATACCCATGATGTCAGGTTCCAGACCGATTACAGCCCAGCTGACCATCTTCATGATCGGTTTCTTGCCTAGAGCTTTGGCACCTTCATCAGTAGCTAAAACTACACCAGCAGCAGCGTCATTTATCTGAGAGGAGTTACCGGCAGTAACGGTAGCAGCTTCATCCTGCATGAAAACAGGAGCCATTCCGGCTAAAGTTTCCATAGTGGTTTCCGGACGTACGCCCTGGTCGCGAGCTACGATAACTTCAGCCAGCTCTTCGCCTTTTTCGGCAGCAGCTTTAGCAAGATGATCGGTAGCAGTATAAAGGGCTTCCATTTTATGAGGGTTAGGATCATTCTTGGTACTCTTGGCAGGGACTTTAACCTTGATGGGGATGATGGTGTCTTTGGTCTTGTTGGCAGCCTGAGCAGCGGCACATTTCTGATGGGATTCCATAGCAAACTGATCCTGAGCTTCCCGGCTGATGTTGAAGCGGCGGGCTACGATTTCTGCGGTATAGCCCATGTTGATGGCCATCATGTTCATGTAATTGCCCAGATCAGGATGAACATCGGCGCCAGCGCCCATGGGTATATGAGTCATGTGCTGAACTCCGCCGGCAAACTGAACGTCTCCGCCCCAGCCAACCATCATGGTGGCGATGGCAAACTGGATGGAGTTGAGGCCGGACGCGCAGAAGCGGTCTACGGTACAACCGGGAACATCATAGGAACCATCGGAAAGGATCCAGGACAGACGGCCCATGTTCAGACCTTGTTCCATGAAAGCATTGGCAGTAGCAGCCCAGACTACGTCATCGATGATACCTTGCTTGGCTTTGTCTTCTAGGCCGACTCTTTTTCTTAGTTCTCTGAAGACGATCGCGGTCAACTCATCCGCACGAACATTGGTAAACCAGGATTGTTTTCCTGCACGAGCCACTGGTGTACGTGCAGCCTCCACTACATAAACATTCTGCATTAAATTTCCCCCTTAGTAAAAATTATTCGCTCTACACACAGGCATTAAAAATGCCTGACCACACCATAACATTAATTCGCCTTCACTTATGTGAAATCCTTCTTAAATAAAAATAAAAAACTATATTATCACTTAATTACTTATGAAGAAAAACCCTCCAATATGAATAAGTTTCCAGAATTCATAAAAATAAATGCAAAGATAGACAGGAGAAATAGGTGTAATTGTGGAAATTAACATAATTGAAGCTAAATGTGGGGAAAGGGGATAGCAATGACTGAATATTTACTTTATGTTAGTCTGGTGTTTATTCCTATTGCTTGCTGGATTGCCTACCTGCTATACCAGGATGGCTTTGATATAATCACCACAATTATGGTTTTGATTCTATCTTATCTGATGATCACAGCATTTCCTTTTAGCATTCAACACCTGGGAACTAGTGTTACCATCATGGTTTATGGTGTCATGTTGATAGTCCTGATCATGATAATCAGCAAACCGGCAATCTTTAATACCTCCCGGCAAAGGGATGAGCTCAGTCCGGAGTTAGCCGGCGAATCATCTTTAACCTCCGCTGGTGGGGAAACCGCCATTTTCTCTCTGACATCGACTGCTGCTAAGTCGCAGCAACCCGAGATCCAATTGCCGGCAGAGGTTGCCAGCGATTCAAGCCTGCCGGATGCTGTGACCCCCTGTCCAGTAGCAGTTGGCGATGATGCTAGCCATGACTTACCAGTTGAGGTGGTTTATAGTGACACTATCGCTGATACTAACCTATTATCTGACACTTCTGCCCCAACTGATGACGAAATAACTGATGTCTCCGGGGACGACCTGGTGGTGGAGGCCATGATCCCCGCTGAAGTAGCACCAGTCATGGCTAAGGAAGATGATGACAGCAGTTCACCCAAGGAACATGATAAAGGAGCAGCCGATCATTACCGGGAAGAGACCTTATCCACTGAGCAGATCATTCTGCCAAGCCCAGACATAGTTACAACAACTGATGAAGTTATTATAGCCCAAGAGCCTGTTTCAGCTTCGGATGAGGCTGCTATAATAATCCCAGAACCTGATTCGCAGCCTGAAGAAGTAAGTATTGCCCCAGAACAGGTGAGCCCAGTTGAGGTTTACAGCGATTCTTCACCAATAGAAGAAGACGATCACAAGGCAGATAGTGTTACGCAGCAGATCGAGCTGGAAGAAATACCGGTGCTAATAGCGGATGAAGCTGTGGCAGACAAATCAGTTGAAGATTCTGAGGTGGTGGATTGGATAGAACTGGGGTTTGAAGCCAAGTCCCGGGGAGATATGGGTTTGGCAGTGGACAGCTTTGCCAGAGCACTGCGATCCACCTATGATAATGAGCTGAAACACTTGCTAGGGATGGAATTGGTTGGTATTCTTCAAGGTATGGGGGATTATGAACGAGCAGAGGATGTTTTAGACGATCTGATTCAGAATATTGACGGACAACCTGATGTAGTAATGGAATTGCGCCAACAAAAGCAATATAATAGTTTATTAGCAGACGAGCTTACCCGATTGGGAATGGCAGATACTCCAATCTTCGAAGTACCACGCTTCGTGCGTATAAAAGTTCGGGAAAAAATGCTGGCATGAGCCGATGGAGGTTAGGATCAAATGAAAAAGACACAGGATATTGTTGGGCTATCAGTTTTCTCCGTAATTGATGGGCGTCAAGTGGGGCAGGTAAAAGACTTGGTAATAAACCCAGAGGAAGGTAAAGTAGACTATTTACTGGTGAGCGACGGGAGTTGGTATATAGGAGCCCGTATTTTACCCTTTGACAAAGTCATGGGAATCGGTGACCATGCGGTTACCACTGAGAGCCAGAGTAACATTACCTCCATCGCTGATGCTGCCAAAGCCAACGACCTGCTGCAACGTAATGTTCAGTTAAAGAATACCCGCTTACTAACTGATAAGGGAGATATTATCGGCAAAGTCAATGAATATGAGCTGGATGAAAACTCCGGGGCGATAACCCGCCTGTTTTTTGAGCGGTCTGATGGAGCTGGAGTTGAAGAACTTGATGCTGAGCAGGTTTTGACCTTCGGAGCTGAGGTAGTGGTGGTCAAATACTTGGCGGTCAGTTCTGAAGATGCAGCTTATCCGGTTGAGAACGCGGTTGAAGCCAGCAGTACTAGTCCGGTAGCGGCAGGGGAACCGGATGGTGCAGCACTTTTCAAGAAACGTCAGCGCGAATATTTGATTGGGAAGAAGGCCATTCGTGACTTACGAGGTTCGGATGGACAGATTATCATAGCCGAAGGCACTATAATTACTGAAGCCTTGATCGACCTGGTTGAGCAGCAGGGTAAATTTGTTGAGTTATCACAGATTGTAAAATAATTATATCGGTGGCATTAAACAATGATGAATAAGCACAAAAGACCTTACCGAATAATTGCCTGGTTGATGATTGGTTTGGTGGTGACTGTTCTTGTTGCGTCCCTGGCACTCGCCCGACGGGACGCTTCTGTTTATCCGAGCAACCTCTATGCAGGCCCAATCTATCTGGGCAACTTGACCCGAGCGGAAGCTCTGCATAAGCTGCAAGAAAATAGTGTAGCTGAAACCATGGAACTCACCTATATAATAGGCCTGGATAGCTACTCTTTAAAGCTAGCAGATTTGGGAATAAGACTTGATAGCGCAGCTACCCTAAGCAAAATTGACACTACGGTGTCGGATTGGTCATTATTAGACCACGGTATTTATAGAGGGATGAAACAGGTGGTGACTCCTGTTTGGAAATATGACCATGATAAACTGCGCCAGAGAATCTATAACCTGACTCTTGCCCAGAAGAGGGAGGCGGTAGATGCACGGATAATGCTTCATGGTGAACAGTTGCTCTATTATCCTGAACAGCAGGGCAGGCAGATCGATGCTGAACTGGCTGTTAGCCTTACCAGCAAATTATTGAAGGAAGGTCAGTTAAAAGTGATATGGCCGGAAACGACCATTGCACCCCGCATAACCAGACAGGAAATCAGCTCTATCACCGAACTCCTTTCAGTTCATGCTGTTCCCGTCAGCAGTGAGTACCCGGTCACTCCAGTTACAGGTTGGGCCATTCCCGGAAAAGTTATACTACCTGGACAATCAGTAGCCATCAGCATCGATGCTTATGGAGAGAAGGGACTGACCAAGGCGGTGCAATGGCAAGAAGCCTTGAAGCTGGCTGCCTCTGAAGCCGGCTTGATTTACGAAGCTGTTGATCAGCAATTGTACAATCCTACCCAAGATGTGGTTGCCTTATTCATAAACCAATACCCAGGGAGTGATCAATGGCTGATCAGGATTTACGGACAACCCCACTCCGGTGGTAAAAAGGTGGCAATTTCAAAGACCTATAGTCCTTTTCTTACATCACCAAAGGCTGTGGAGGAGAGGCAAGTCCCGCCCAATTTGTATCGCCATGAATTCATAGACCATAAGCTTCAGGATACCCAGCTCTTGGGAGAACTTGCTCCAGTTGGTACTCCCCGCCCGGTGGGTAGTTCGGATAAGACCATTACTCAGAACAAATAATCTACATACTATCGCTGCTGTGTTATAATAGAAAAAACCTGAAAGAGATAGCAGCTTTTTAGAAGGAGGCTTTAAACATTGGAGGAACTTGTCAAGCAGGTCAAATTTGAAATGCTGAGGACACTGCTCTGGGCACTGCTAGCTATGGGTGCGGGAGTTGCGGTCTATTATTTGCTTTTAGTATAAGCTTAGTAAGGTTAGAGAGGTGGTCGGTATCGGCCACCTCTAATTTTTTGTCTCCCCTATGCAGGTATACTATGCTATGGATGAACGCAAATTATAGTTGACTTTATCTACGAATCTCTATATACTACACTTAAACATACCCAGAGGGGGTATAGAAGATGAGTGAGGAAGATCCTCGCAAAAGTATTATTATGAGGCTACGCCGCATCGAAGGTCAGGTACGAGGTGTCCAGAGGATGATCGAAGAAGGATCTGATTGTGGTGAAGTATTAAACCAGGTGGCGGCTATCAGGTCTGCAGTCAATCAGGTAGGGTTACTGGTTTTTGAAAACCATGCCCAGGATTGTTTGCGGTCGGCAAGCCAGAATGGTTCAGATGAAGCAAACCTTAAGGAAATCGTAACCATGATGGGGCGTTTGATCCGCTAGCTGCAAGGATTGATTAAAGGAGGATTTTTTTATGGCTGATGTGAAAACTATTACCAAAGATAATTTTGAGCAGGAAGTTGTACAGTCAACACTTCCGGTACTGGTAGATTTTTGGGCACCCTGGTGTGGCCCCTGTAAAATGGTAGGCCCGGTAGTAGAAAGCCTGGCAGCCGATAATGATGGGAAATTGAAGGTTGGCAAAATCAATGTGGATGAGAACAAAGAACTAGCGGCAAAGTTTGGTATTCGCGGTATCCCGACTCTAGCTGTATTCAAGGATGGCAATGAAGTTCAGCGTGTAGTGGGTGCCCAAAATAAAGCCCAGCTGCAGAAACTGATCGATCAGATTCTTTAGATAAATCTAAACTCTTATATAGGTGCTTATCGACCCTCCTAGGCCGAATGTAGCCAGGAGGGTCGGATTATTTTTGTGGTGGTTGGTTTTTGGCAAGCGGCAACTGCTGCAGGAATTGGCGGATCTTTATTTCATAGCCATTTTCACCAGGGTGATACAGCTTGATGCCAGATACTTCCGCAGGAAGATAGGTTTGGCCTACATACCCCCCATAGCTGTGAGGGTATTTATATCCCTGGCCTCTGCCCAATAGAGCGGAAGCCTGGGAGTGCGAACTGTCAGCCAGATGAGCGGGGACAGTTATCTTGTTTAGCTGTCTGACCGCGGATATGGCCTTATCGATGGCCACGACGCTGGAATTGCTTTTGGGAGCCGTGGCCAGGTATACGGTGGCCTCAGTGAGAGGTATGCGCGCTTCCGGCAATCCTACATAATCGACCGCCTGAGCAGCGGCACTGGCCATCAGCAATGCCCGCGGATCGGCCATGCCAATGTCCTCCGCCGCGTGTATGATGAGGCGACGGGCGATAAAACGAGGATCCTCACCACCTTCCAACATTACAGCCAGCCAGAAAACAGCCGCATCCGGATCAGAGCCGCGAATGCTTTTGATAAAAGCCGATATGGTGTCATAATGATAGTCGCCGCTGCGGTCATATTTTAGAATAGGCTGGCCTATCACCTTTCTTATCAGCTCGGCATCCACCTGCAAAGCACCGTTTTCCTGAAATGAATTCACTAGTGTCTCCAGAATATTAAGAGCCATACGAGCATCGCCCTTGCTGGCAGCTGTCAAGAGATCCAGTGACTCGGGCGAAAAGGTGATATCCAGCTGTCCCAGGCCTCGTTCCGGGTCAGCCACAGCTTGCTCAACGATAGTTTTGATGTCCTCGGCCTCCAAAGCCTCCAGTATGTATAGTTTAACTCTGGAAAGGAGTGCATTATTTATCTCGTAGAGGGGATTCTCGGTGGTTGCACCTACTAGAATCAGGGTCCCTTCTTCAACGAATGGCAGCAGCACATCTTGCTGACTTTTGTTAAAGCGGTGAATTTCATCCACGAAGAGGATAGTCCTCTGTTGATAATACTTGAGACGATCCCCAGCCTCGGCGGCAGCTTTGCGGATATCTCCCACTCCGGCTGTAACCGCCTGCATCTGGACAAAATTCGAATGTGTCATGGCCGATATGATCTGGGCGATGCTGGTTTTTCCGGTTCCGGGAGGCCCATATAAGACCAGGGAATGAAGTTCATCACGTTCAATAGCTAGGCGCAGAGGTGATCCCTTACCTACCACCTTGCCCTGGCCGATAACTTCGTCCAGATTTCTGGGTCGCATGCGATAGGCCAGAGGAGCGTGTTTCTTATTGGATGCAGAGGCACTATAGTCAAATAGATTCACGGTGATTGATCCTCTCGATGGTTTGCTGTAATTATAATTCAACTTAACCGAGTATACCAGTCGCTTGCCAGCCGCCGGTGGTGGTGGTATAAAGAAGGGAACAATACGATCAGTTACCGCTGAAAGAGGCTGTAATTCTGAGGCGTCGCCGAAGAATCTTTACCAGTAGTAGAGGATAAGATCCTTCGGTCGTTCCTCCCTCAGGATGACAGCATGGGGAGTAATTTTGCTTTTGGGAATAGGAGGCGTATTACCTTGAAAGTAGCCGTATTAATGAGCGGTGGGATCGACAGCACTATGGCTTGCCTGCTGCTTCGGGAGCAAGGCTACCAGGTGGAAGGACTCACCATGATAAACTGGGATCCTGCCGTGGCTCAAAAGGCAGCTCTGGCGGCAGAAGGTCTGGGTATCAAGCATCATGTGGTAGATCTTCGTAAACAATTCCAAGAGCATGTCATCGAATACTTCTGTTCCACTTATGCACAGGCCCATACTCCCAATCCCTGTGTAGAATGCAATCGCTGGATCAAGTTTGGCGCCCTGCTGCAGATCGCTTTAGAGGAGGGCTACGATCGGGTGGCCACCGGTCATTATGCCCGCATCGAGTACCACGAACCCAGTGGCCGTTACCATCTGCTCAAAGGAACTGACCACAGCAAAGACCAGAGCTACTTCTTGTATCAGCTGACCCAGGAGCAGTTAGCCCATACTTTATTCCCTCTGGGGGAAATGACCAAAGATCAGGTAAGGCAACTGGCTGGCCAACACGGCTTAGCAGTGGCTCAGGAACCGGACAGCCAGGAAATCTGTTTTATAGCTGGTGATTACCGGGAGTTCTTGGAAGGACAGGGATTGGCATTACAGCCTGGGGAGATAGTGAACCTTAAAGGGGAGGTGTTGGGACGTCATCGCGGTTTGGCTTTTTATACCATTGGTCAGCGGAAGGGGCTGGGGATAAATGTTGGTAAACCTGCCTTTGTGCTGGGAATGGATATTAACAAAAATCGACTGATAGTCGATGATGAACACCATCTATTTAGTCAGGAACTGGTTTCTGCCGCTAATAATTGGATCGGCATCGATAGACTGGAAAAGGCCCTTACTGTTGAGGCTAAAATACGTTCCACCGCCCGCCCTGCAAAGGCAACCATCGAAAACCAGAGTCATGACCGAGTCTTAGTTCGCTTCCAGGATCCCCAGAGGGCTATCACGCCCGGACAATCGGTAGTGTTCTACCAGAAGGATTTGGTACTGGGCGGTGGTCACATCCTGTAGCAGGATGCAAGCGGGGACGGTTCTTTCTGTCATTTTAGGTTAGCTGTTTTAGCCTACCCCTGCCTTATGCAAATGACCGAAAGAACCGTCCCCGCTTGCATCCGCTTGCATCTTTCGCTCCTATTAGGCTTTGATACCGTCCACCTGGTAGACATTTATTCCCTGGGTCTTGCCCTTGACACTTATTTCTCCCAGGCTGGTGACCTCGACCCGATCTTGCACCTGCTCATACACTGCTTGGGAAATCAGGATCTGTCCGGCTTGAGCATTACTCTCCAGCCGAGCTGAGGTATTGACTGTATCACCGATGGCGGTGTAATCCATCCGGAAGCTGGCCCCAATATTGCCGATAACGGCAGGGCCGGTATTGACTCCGATTCCAAATTGGACATTACGCCCGAATTTTTCTAAAAGCCTTTCTTGTAGCGGAACAGCACCCTCCTTCATAGCCCAGGCAGATTGAACCGCTTTGAAGCAGTGATCCTCCAGATCCAAGGGGGCATTATAGATAGCCATAGCCGCATCCCCGATAAATTTATCCAGGGTGCCGCCAAACTGGAAAATGGACTGGGCTACCAGGGTCAGATATTCATTGAGGATCTCCACCACTTCCTCGGGAGCAGTTGCTTCGGAAAGGGGTGTGAAGCCCCGGATGTCCACAAAGAGCACGGTGATCTCCCGTCTGGTGCCCCCTAATTGCAGGGCGCTTTCTCCTCCTTCCAGGATCTTGTTTACTACCTGGGGAGCCACATAACGGTTAAAAACTCCCGTGATCCGGCGGCGCTCCAACATTTCAGAGATATAGCTGGCCGCCAAAGCCACCAGATAGGCCAGCGAGACAAAAAGAAGCGGGTAGAGCAGATCCAGCAGATATCCTTTGTCATACATTTGCCGGGCAACCAGCAGATAACCTAGCACCAATACCGCCCAAACAGCCAGGCCTTTTACCGGGCTAAATCTGGTAAAGACCAAGGCCGCCACAATTGCCAATAGCAGCATTATCAGCAGGGTTGCCGCTAAAGGAACTCTTTCTTTATAATTGCCCTGCAACAGGTTTTGGAGAATATTGGCATGTACCTCCACCCCAAACATGGGGGCTTCCGCAGCCAGAGGTGTGAAATAATAATCACCTATGCCCACAGTGTAGATACCCACCAGCACAATACGATCCCTAAATACTTCGGTGGGAATCTCACCGCTTAATACCTGTGAGTAACTGACCTGTTCATAATCGCCCGGTACTCCGGTATAGGCGATCTCCATTCTCTTGATGGGGTCGAGAGGAACATTGCTGAGTTCAGGTTTTTCTAAACCCCTAGCCTGGCAATACTGCTCGTAGAGCCGCCAGGCGAAGCTGGGTACCATCTCCCCGTTATGGTCAAGATAAAGAGCAGTTTTGCGGATAATACCGTCGGGATCTGGAAAGGTGTTGATATGTCCGGTAATGAATTGATCAGGAAAATCCGGAAAGGGCTCGACCAGATCCTCCGTAGTAATAGCCCCCTGACCATCGGCATAGTCCTGGAAATTACCATAGACCGGCAGAACCACGTTGCCGGCTTCTCGAATGGCCTCCACCATAGCCAAATCTTCTCCCGGGTCAACAGAAGGTTCACTAAAAATCACATCCATACCTATGGCAGCAGGCTGCGCTGAGGCCAGAATATTAAACAAGTCGGCATGAACGTATCTGGACCAGGGGAATCTTCCCAAATCCTCCAGGCTCTGATCATCTATGCCGATGATTATGATATCAGTATCAACCGGGCTGCTTTTTTGAAGAAAACGATCCTCTAGCTTATTCTCCAGGGTTGCAAAGGAATCCAAATAGGCAAATAAGCAGAAGATGAGAAATAATAAGGCAATCGCTACATGTTTTTGATAATTGCGCCAGTCCTTAATGGTCGTTACCCCCTTCGCCGGCCCAAACACGGCTTTTCTTAAATGCATCCAATAACAGGCTATCCAGCTTGCCTTCCTCAGCCATCTTGTCCAGAATATTCAGTGCTGCCTGGGGAGACATAGGCTTCTTATAGGGACGATCCGTAGCGGTCAGAGCATCATAGACATCTAGAATAGTAAGAAGTCGCGCTTCCAAGGGAATCTCCTCTCCCCGGAGGCCCAGGGGGTAACCGGTACCATCCAATAATTCATGATGGCTCAAGGCCCAGGCTGGCACATCTTTTAAGCGACTGTTAAAGGGGATCTTATCCAGCATCCGTTGAGCCACCGCAACATGGTTTTCCATGATTTTACGCTCTTCATCGTTCAATGTTCCCCGTGGGATGCATAAGTCTTTCAGTTCCTCATCGGTGAGGAGATATTGTCCAGGCAGATACTCCCAGCGAGCAATTTTGTTTAATTCTTCGGCCAGTTCTTTGTCTACGAAAGTAGAGGGAAGATCGACTTTGGCTATAAGTTCTGCAACATGATCCAAGTAAGCCAGCTTTTGCTCAAAATCAGCCTCCACCGCGGGGTCATCGTCTTGGGCTTTCGCCTGGGATAATTCATACTTGAGCTGGACGGCTGCCAATTCCAGTTTCATATCCACGATCTCACGGCGTTTGCCCAGACGACTGGGTTTATCCATGACACTTAAAGGGATAGCCACTTTACCAATGTCATGCAGCCAGGCAGCCATTACCAACTGCACGATCCGGTTTTCCGGGAACCTCTCGGCTGCCAGAGGCCCATTTTCCAGACCATCAATGTAGAGAGCCAGTTTTTCAGCCAACTCAGCAATGCTGCGGGTGTGATTCACATTATAGGGTGTGCGGGCATCAATAGCTGTAGCCATCACCTGCACAAAGGAATGTAAGAGATTATCGATCTCTTCTATATACTGCATATTGGTCAAAGAAACTGCTGCCTGTGAGGCCAGAGAGAAGATGATCTTTTCCATCTCAGTGGCGAAAGAAACGATCTCTCCCTGATCATTTTTGGCATTAATAAGCTGCAAGACGCCAATGACTTCACCCTCATAGTTTTCCAGAGGCACCACCAACATAGATTTGGTGCGATAATTAGTTAGAGCATCATATTTCTTGGGGCCTGAGAAATCAAAATCCTCGGCAGTATAGACATCGGGGATGTTGACACTCTTCTTATTCAAAGCGACCCAGGAAGAAACATTGTGAATATTATCAGGGTTTAAAGGTACCGGGGGTAAATCAACCGGTTCTCCTTGCCCACCCTGGTATACTCCCATAGTATCATTCTGGATGATCTTAAATAACAGTCCCTCATCGCCACAGAGGTAGAGGGTCCCGGCATCTGCGCCGGTGATCTTGCGGGCTTCCGTGAGGATGCGTTCCAGTAGCTTGGTATGATCCTTTTCCGCAGACAGGGCAATGCCTATATTGAGTAATTCCTCCAGATGTTCCTCTGCCCTAAAAGGGGTCTCTTTCATAACTCAATCACCATACCTTCCCTGGCCACGCTTATTTGCGGGTAATCACAGCTGAGCATTTCCTCCAGCTGGGCCATTTGTTGGTCGTTGCGCTCCGGATTATGATGGAAAAGGAGCAAGCGGCCCGCATCGGCTTCCTGAACCAGATTGAGCCCTTCCTGCCAGGTAGAGTGGCCCCAACCCCGGTGCCGATCATATTCCTCATCAGTAAAATGAGCATCATAGATAACCAG
>DBRE01000113.1:8108-8647 GCA_002305535.1 Syntrophomonas sp. UBA1376 | reverse complement strand
AAGTGTATTAGGGGGTCACCTATCTCGTCAATAACGGTACGATCCAGTTCAGTTTCCTTGCCTTCCAACAGAAATTCTATTTCTTTGTTTAGATCCTTGGCTAAATCCCTGACCATCCTCGGAAAACGATTGAAAACCTGTTCTATCGCCACCATGCGCACTTTCATGACGATAGACTGTAGATCTGTACTGACGCGATCGATCTGCTCCATTGTTTCGTTCAATTCGGCTATCTTACGGCTAGTGGCGATCTGTCCTAAACGGCCTTTATGCATGACCAGTTCTCCCACCAGGTTCATTAAGTTATCCAAACGATCAATGTCTACTCGTACCGTATGTTTTGTCTTATGGCTCTTCTTGATGTCGGTAGATTCCTCGGGTTGACCTTTCGCTGGTATCTCCACTTCTTTAGGTCGAGAAGTAGCTAATTGGTCAACTTCAAGCATTTGATAGCTCTCCACCTTGATCTCGGATATGTGTTCCAGTCGATCGATGATTATATCCACAGGCGTTTGGGTTACCACGATCAAATCAAAGGT
>DBRE01000113.1:0-7949 GCA_002305535.1 Syntrophomonas sp. UBA1376 | reverse complement strand
CATCCGAATAATGTCCGTCCTTTATTTTACTCAGTATCTCAATAAGATCCTGGTTATCGTAATCAGCAGTCCCGCTACTTTCAATTTGATCAATTATCAGTTGGGCTCGATCCAGACACTGAAACAGAGTGTCAACTACATATGAATCAGCCTGCAATTGACCTTCCTTAAGATCTGACAGCACATCCTCCATATGGTGAGTTAAATCAGCCAAATCCTCGTATCCCATTGTAGAAGACATGCCCTTTAAGGTATGGGCAGCTCGAAATATTTCGTTTAAGGCTACCAAGTCACCGGGGTTTTTCTCCAAAACCAATAGCTGTTGGTTTAGATTACCCAGGTGTTCTTTGCACTCTTCCAAGAAAACATCCAAATATTGTGTCATGTCCATTTTCAAGGCCAACCACCTCCAGATCTCAACATTAAGGAAAGCTTTTGTTAGGACAACATCCTCATGATTTCACTACTGATATCTTGAAGCACGATTATTTTATCAACACAGCCTGTTTCAATGGCTGCTTTGGGCATGCCATATACAATACAGGATGATTGATGTTCGGCAATTATTTTACCGCCTCGTTCCTTGATTAAGCGTATTCCTTGACTACCGTCACTTCCCATACCGGTCATGATTACACAGATCATATCCGACCAAAAGTGTTGGGCGGCTGACTCCAACATAGGCTCAACTGATGGCCGATGACCACCCCGAGGTGGATCCTTGGTTAGATTGATATACAAGTCCCGCAGACCGGAAGCCGGTCTGCTAACCGTTAAATGATGATCACCGGGAGCAATATAGGCACAGCCAGGTATAACTTTTTCGCCGTGTTCCGCCTCCTTCACCTTTATCTGTGAAATGGAGTCCAGTCTTTCGGCCAGAGATCTGGTAAACCCAGGCGGCATATGCTGAACGATCAGAATAGCCGCATTGCTAATAGCCGGTAGCTTGGGTATTACTTCGTGAAGAGCTTTGGGCCCTCCCGTCGAAGTACCGATAAGTACTAATTTATTCAGCGTTGAGCTTTGATCCAGTTTCTTAACCGTGGGTATGGAACTAACTGGCTCAACTTCCGTCTTATACTTAAAATTCGCCAATTTTTTCTTTGTACCTGCCGCAGTTTTAATTTTACTTATTATTTCGTCTTTTACAGTGTCAATATCAAGGGATATCTGTCCTGAAGGTTTGGCTATAAAGTCTACCGCTCCCAATTGGAGAGCCTGGAAAGTCTGCTCAGTGCCTTGTTTGGTTAAACTGCTGATCATGATGACTGGCACCGGGTTGGTCTTCATTATTTCTTTCAGGGCAGAAAGTCCATCCAAGCCTGGCATTTCTATATCCAAAGTAACCACATCCGGGTTTAGTTCAGCAACTTTTTTCAAAGCGTCCCGTCCATCTCTAGCTTTGCCCACAGCTTCCAGGTGAGGATCGTTATCGACAATATCACTGATAACCTTGCGCATAAAGGCGGAATCATCAACTACCAGAACGCGTATTGCCATTATGAATCCCCCCTCTAATTAGGCAGTCCTTTACGTATATTCTCACGTTGTTTATCAAACACAAACTTAATAACCTTATCTCGCAGGATCTCGCTTATGTCTTCATACTCCAGAGCCACTCGGTATCTCTGTAATGCCTTTTCGTCTTTGTCAAAAGTACGCACAACCCGAGCTACCAAAGAGATGGTGTTTTCTTCATTCAAGAGTAAATCGAGCTTTAACCTTTCTCCAGTCTTACATTCATAATAACTACTTAATAATAGGCCACCACCACTTATATCAACGGTAAACCCCTCATATTTTTCATCATCATCTCTATCCAAAAACTCAAACTGCAAAGGCAACGTAACGTCTAAGCGAACCCAATTGCGTTTCTGGGCCAATTTGATGAACTTGGACGGTTTCTTTATCAGCCATACCGGAATCGGCCTCAGACGTTTCGCAATTACCTGGCTTTGGAATCCCCAAAGGGTTTCACGATGCCTGAACTGTATCAAAATCTCGGTACCGCTTGGTGGCATCTGCAGTATTCCCTTGCGAATAGGCGCAGCTATCACAAGGTATTCCTGTTCAATTTCTTCGACCCGGCTGGCAAATATCACCTTTTTTTCATTGTACTCCATTTCGATCTCTAACAGCTGATTTACCCGCAAGTCATCCCCGGTCATTCTAGTTATCCCCCATTGCCAATCTATTGCAGGCTTCTTAGGATCCGCCTGAAAAAGTGTTTTATTCCAGTTGGTTTAGTCTCAGGTAAATCGGACAGAGATTGCTCGCCATGGGCTGCCAATAGTTTTTCAGCAATCCTCACTATATTGCGGGTGGCCCGACTACGAGGATAAATTTCTACAAATGGCTGCTGCTGTCGGATACCCTCACTGACACAGGCATCATTAATGATGTGACCCAGATCTACCAGATCAACATCCAGATACTTTTGCGCTACCATTTTTAACTTTTCAGCTACCAGAATGCCTTCGGAATCATCAGTTACACGATTGACCACCAGATAAACCTTACCTCCATAACAAGCGCGATCCATGCTTTTCAGCACTCCATAAGCATCTGTGAGTGCAGTAGGCTCAGGAGTAGTAATGATGATAGCGTCATCAGCAGCCAAGAGAAATGTGGTCACATTTTGGGATATGCCCGCTCCAGTATCCAGAATCATAAAGTCATAGTCATTGTCCAATTTACCTAGTTCAACCAACAGTCTCTTCATATCACCAGCAGGAAGATTAGCCAGTTCCTGAATACCTGAACCCCCGGGAATAATTGACATACCTTGCGGCCCGGGAATGATTATTTCCTCTAGCTTCCTTTTCCCTTGAATCATATGGAAAAGATTGTATTTTGGCACCATACCTAGCATAATATCCAGATTTGCCATACCCATATCAGCATCTAAGAGCAAAACTCGCTTGCCCTGGGCGCATAAAACAAGGGCCAGGTTAAGAGCCAGGGTACTTTTCCCGACTCCCCCTTTACCGCTACTGATAGCTACAACTCTAGAGTGATGAGGTTGCAGTAACTCGGCTTCAATTTGCTGACGTACCTGGTTGGCCATCTCCCGCAGACGCTCCGCCTGATCCCTCATTCCATTACCTCCTCACCCAAAAACATCCTAGCCAAACAGGTAGAATCCGGGATTTCAATATCATCTGGCACATTTTGTCCGGTGGTCACATAGGCTATCGGTTTCCTGGTTTCATAAAGAACATTTAGTATCTGGCCAAAAGTCATGGCTTCATCAAGCTTGGTGAAAACGATCTTATCGATGCCGATCGACTCAAATTGGTGATATATGTTCAATAGATCATCACTGTCGGTAGTAACACTCAATACTAATATGATTTCATCAGGCTGGGCTACTTTAACGAAGCGTTCTAAATTTCCTATCTGTTCTTGATTAAAGGGACTGCTGCCCGCAGTATCTACCAAAATCACATCTTTATCTTGATACTGATCCACGGCTTCCAATATCTCTGTATCTGAAAAGACTACGCTGAGGGGAATCCCCATTATATCAGCAAAAGTACGCAGTTGATCAGCGGCAGAAACACGGTAGGTATCCAGGGTTATCAAGGCGGCTTTCTTGCCTTCTAAAAAAGTCATTTTGGCGGCCAACTTGGCTACAGTAGTGGTCTTTCCTACTCCGGTGGGACCAATCAAAAAAACCAATCGGCCGGTTTTGCTATGACTAACACCAATGGGACTAATGTTTTTTACATATTCCCGTAATGTGTGTAGACACACTTCGTAAGCCCATTCGGTTTCAATGCCCGGATCCTGCGGCAGTCGATTCTGAACGCTAATAGCTATGTTCATTGCTACCTCAGGTTTTACACGGTTCTTGATCAAGGTTTGGTAAAAATCCTGGACAGGTTGGGACAAGCCTTTAGTACTCTCAACCTCATGCAACTGATTTCTCATCTCTTCCATGAGATAGTTCATGCGCTTGATCTCGTCCAAGAGTTCCATTTCTTTGGCAGTATCTGTCTGCGGGGCAGGTACGGGCTTAACCGGAGCAACCGTAGGCCAGGAAGTAGCAGCCATATTTTGCCTGGATCGATCAGCATATACCTGCAAGGTATCGTCCATGGCTACAGTTATCTCAACTTGGGGTGGAGTAAACCAGCCTATGATACCACTACGCTTAACCTGGCGGGAATGAAGGATTATAGCATCCCGTCCCATTTCGCTTTTGGCCTGGCGTATAGCGGTGCGGTAATCACTGGCTAAAAATTTCTTGATTTTCATGCTGTCACCATCCCAACCACCTCAACCTGCACCTGAGAGTCAATTTCATTATAGGATAAAACCACAAAATCAGACATAAAACGGTCTAATAAGCGTTTGAAATAGATTCTTAAAATGGGCGCACACAAAATTATAGGAGTGGTACCCTTACGAATAAGATCTTCATGATAATGGGCCACTTTGTCTATCACTGACTGGGCTACTTCGGGATCCACAGCCAGATAGGAACCGAATTCGCTTTGCTGTATTGAGCTTCTTAGAATATCCTCGACTGATGGATCCAATGTCAGCACCTGCAGTTTTTTGTCTTCGCCGGCATATTGGTGCGTGATCTGGCGATGTAGGGCCTGACGAACATATTCGGTAAGTACATCGGTGTCTTTGGTCAAACGACCATAGTCAGCCAAAGTTTCCATAATTGTCGTTAGATCACGAACTGAGACCTGTTCACGCAACAGGTTCGAGAGAACTTTCTGCAGTTCACCCAAACTGATCAAATCAGGTATTAAATCACTCACAACTGCTGGGTTTTGCTCTTTGATATAATCTACCATATTTTGCACCTCTTGACGTCCTAAGAGTTCAAAGGCATGACTCTTTATCAAAGATGTCAAGTGGGTAGCCAAGACTGAAGGAGGATCAACCACCGTATAGCCATTCATTTCTGCCTGATCCTTCTGGGCTGTGCTGATCCAACGAGCCGGCAAATTGAAGGCTGGTTCAGTGGTATCTACCCCTAACAAATCCATATCCTTTTCAATATCGGGGCCAATGGCCAAATAGCTGTCCAGTACTAATTCACCACCAGCGATTTCAGCTCCTTTAATCTTGATCAGATAGCTGTTGGGCTTTAACTGCATATTATCTCGAATGCGGATAGGGGGTACTATAAATCCAAGTTCCACTGCACACTGACGCCTTATCATGACAATGCGATCCAATAAGTCTCCACCCTGATCCGTATCAACCAGGGGTATTAACCCATAGCCCAGTTCCATTTCCATCTTTTCTACCTGCAGCAACTCCATCACGTTTTCGGGGCGCTTTATTTGTTCTGCTTCAGCCACTTCCTCAGTGGATTCAGGCTTTTCTTCCGCTATAAAAGCATTGCGGCCTAACAAATAGAGTACCAAGAAAAAGGTTCCCAGAGAATACATTGGCACGCGGGGCATCCCGATAGTTCCCATAATGAAAAGTATAACAGCCGCCAAGCCCAAAGCTTTTGGATAGCTGAATATCTGCAGAGATAACTCTTTGCCCAAGCTGGCCTGTGACGCGCTGCGGGTAACAATAATACCAGTAGCCGAAGACATCAGCAAAGCAGGGATCTGTGTGACCAAACCATCTCCTACCGTCAGTATAGTATAAACCGCTACTGCCTCAGAAGCGGGCATACCACGTTGCGCCATACCAATGATAAGGCCGGCCACAATATTGATTATTACTGTTATGATACCGGCAATGGCATCTCCTTTTACAAATTTGCTGGCACCATCCATAGCCCCATAAAAATCTGCTTCTCTTTGAATGGTTTTGCGGCGATCACGGGCCTCATCTTCATTGATCAAACCTGCATTCAAGTCGGCATCAATAGCCATCTGTTTTCCCGGCATAGCATCCAGAGTAAAACGAGCTGCTACTTCAGCGACCCTTTCCGCTCCTTTGGTAATAACAATAAACTGTATAACCACTAAAATGAGGAAGATTATGAAACCCACTACCATGTTGCCCCCCACCACAAAAGACCCAAAAGTGTGGATGACCTCTCCTGCTTGTGCGTGTAGCAGGATAAGGCGGGTGGAAGATATATTTAAAGCTAGCCGATACAAGGTCATGATGAGTAACAAAGATGGGAAAACTGAAAAATCCAGAGGATTAATATTGAATACCGCTACTATTATAATGACCAGAGCAAAGGAGATATTAAAAGTCAGTAGAATATCCAGTAGCCAGGTGGGCATAGGGATAATCATCATCATGACGATCCCTACCACCATGAAAGCTACCAGTACATCGCTTCTTTCAGCGACAAATTTTAACCAGGTAGACCTCTGCTCCATCAGAAATCCTCCTAAAGGACTTTCTTCTTCTGCCGATAAACAAAAGCTAAGACTTCTGCCACAGCATGATATAATTCTTCAGGCACGGTTTGTCCAATCTCGACCGAATAGTATAGAGTACGGGCCAGAAGTGGATTCTCTACGATCATTACCCCGTTTGCACTGGCAATTTCCCTAATTCTTGCCGCCATAAAGTCCTGCCCTTTGGCCAGGACTACCGGTGCCTCCATAGCATCAACTTCATACTGTAGGGCTACCGCAAAATGCGTGGGATTGGTTATTATCACATCAGCCTTGGGTACTTCTGCCATCATGCGCCTCATAGCTGCTTCTCTCTGGATCTGCCGCTGACGCGACTTTACGACTGGGTCACCTTCAGTCTCTTTGTATTCTTGCTTAACATCGTACTTGCTCATTTTTAGGGTTTTTTCATGCTCATACCACTGGTATATAAAATCCAGAACACCGATTACAATAAAAAAGATACCCACCTTCATGGCCATCTCAAATATGATTAGGGCTAAAGCCTGCAGAGTAGCCACCAGTTCCATATCCACAAAACGGGGAAAGATATAATAATACTTGCGGATAACCGAATATACTATCCAACCAGTTACCACTACTTTGAGCAAAGACTTAGTAAGCTCTACCAGAGCCCGTTTAGAGAAAATTCTTTGGAAACCCTGCACCGGATTAAGCCTTTCGAGCTTCGGAGTCAAAGGCTCGCCCGAAAAAATAAAACCTACCTGCAAATAGGTAATTAGCAGAGCAGCTACAAAACAGGTGGCCATGATGGGTAACACTAGTTGGGCCAACAAATACAGTACTTCCCGCAACAATTCGATGGTATATTGAATCGTAAAATCCTGACTAGTACGCTCCAGCAAATATAAGGATGTAAAATCCTGCAGGCTCTGTATCATGTTGGGATATGATAAATAGATGGCTGCTGTGCCTGCTACCATGATGATGGCCGCGTTTAAGTCAGTACTTTTGAATACCTGCCCTTTACGTCGTGCTTCTTGACGCCGCCGGGGTGTAGCCTTTTCAGTTTTTTCGCCAGTTCCCCCATCATCAGCAAAAAGCTGCAGGTCAACCAGCCAGGGTTGCAGTTCACTCATCCCATTACCCGATCCCCATCGCCCTAATTATCTGATCCAGATAAGTAAAAAATCTAGCAAACAGCACATTAAAAATCCACAAGTACACAGGCATCATGATGGTCAAACTCAGTAACCCGACCAGTATCTTGAGAGGAAGTCCGACAATAAATACATTCATTTGTGGAACAGTTCTAGCTATAAAGCCCATAGCAATATCTGCCACCAGAATAGCAATTATGATGGGTGCGGCAATCTTGACCGCAATTACAAACATCTGTACCGCAATCGCCATCAGAAGTTCAAAAAAATGATTGTTTATCTGAAATCCCAGTACCGGAACCATCTGATAACTCTGTACAATTGCTTGCAGCAGATAGTGATGACCGTTAAAGCCCAAATACATTAACAGGGCCAGGGTCTGAGTTAGATTTCCCATCAAGGGTATTTGAGTACCTGATACGGGATCAACAACATTGACAATCCCAAATCCCATCTGCATATCCATCAGCTGTCCTGCTAATTG
>DBRE01000067.1 GCA_002305535.1 Syntrophomonas sp. UBA1376 | reverse complement strand
GCTGACGAATCTCTGTTGAGTCAATTACCGAAAGGCAAGTGGATTGCAGGTACTACCCCTTATTTTATTACGGAGCAGGGGGGTATTATTAGTAAGGATAAATTGTTTGTCAATGAAATCGTTGATGCGGTTGATTATAAAACCGTAGTATACGACCAAAATAATATATTTGACATAACCAAAGATGCCTATCCTAACGGAATATCCTTTTTGGTCATACCTTTTGCTAGCGATATTGCCGCATTTTATGCCAAGGAGTCGCCCAATTCGATCGATTTATTAATGAATCCAACTATCGGTTGGATCTCAGGTTTCGATCTCTCTACCGACGCAAGTGCTAAGGTATATGATGGTGTTACTGGTTCAGCTTATGGTGATAAAGCGGTAGCTTTGCATATTAGCCTGCCCGATAACAAGATGGCTTCCCTGGGTATTGTTAATATTTTTAGTGCTGATGAGAATAACGCCATAATCGAATTTACGGAAGATACTTTATCAGTGACGAAATGTTTGGTCAACGGAAAAGAAGTAGTATTTGCTGATTATCTAGTGGAAAACAACATTGATACCCAATTGCCACTAGTTGCGGATTATAACAGTGTATTGATAAATGTGTCCATCAAATCGGTATCGGAAGAAATCAAGACCGTAGATCTTTATGCCCCCGTATTTGCAGGAACCGAGTATCGTTTTGCGCGTCCGGTCAGTAATTATCCGGCTAGCTTCGCTGAGCACTTACAGGGTCTGAAGGATACAAAACCGATATTTTCCTGCAACTGTATCCTTAATTACCTCTATGGTGAACTCGAAGGTCAATCTACACCACCCTTTGCCGGGCCGGTAACTTTCGGAGAGGTCGCCTACCAATTACTAAACCAAACCTTGGCCTATGTAGAGATCATCGACAAATAGACAACTGCCTTATTATAACTGGAAAGTGCATCAGTTTGGCGTTGGATAAAAGCGTTCTGCTTTAGTCCAACGCCATCTTTCCCTTGGGAGTATTGTCATGAGGATAGACTATATGGGATAATAACGAAGTGTGATCAATTCCATGGGGTGAAAGCATGAATTACCAAGAGATGTATAAACGCAAAGTAGTCAGTGTCGAAGAAGCGTTGCAGGAAATCAAAAGTGGGCAGGAAATAGCTTGCAGCCTTATAGCCTGTGAACCAGTTACTATGCTCAGCCAGCTACATACCATCAAAGATCGGGTAGAAGATGTATCCGTGGTTACAGCTTTGCTGATGAACGAATATGAGTTTTTCATGAATCCGGAGATGAAAGGTCACTTTCTTCTGAACACCTGGTTTTACACGGGTGGAGCCCGCAAGGCTCACTCACATGGCACCGTTTCATATGTTCCTCTCGAACTGCATCGAGCTGTGGCCAGCCGCTCTTTTTTCCGGAAACCGGATGTTTTTCTGGGTTGTGCTAGTACTATGGATAAACACGGTTATTTGTCTTTGTCCATTGATTCTGTATGTGAGAAAGATTTGCTGGAACAAGCCGATAAAGTGATCATTGAAGTTAATCCTAATTTCCCCCGCAGTTACGGTGACACGCATATCCACATTTCTGAAATCGACCATATAATTGAATCCGAGCGCCCGCTGCCGGTGATTCCAGAAGTTATAATAAATGACAAGGAAAAGGCTATCGGAGAGTTCGTAGCTGATTTGATCGAAGATGAGTCCACGCTGCAGATTGGCTATGGCAACATTCCTATGGCGGTCACTGCCTGCCTGACTGACAAAAAGGATCTGGGAGTACACACTGAGTTATTCAGCGAAGGGCTGTTGGATCTTTATGAAGCAGGGGTAATAACTAATCGGAAAAAGACCATCTGGAAGGATAAGTTCGTGGCTGATTGTGCCCTGGGAACTAAGCGCCTATATGACTTTTTTGATAACAATATGGCAGTTGAGTTTCAGCGCGGCCGTATAGTCAATGACCCCCAGGTCATTGGACGCAACCATAAAATGGTGGCTATAAACTCTGCCCTTGAAATTGACCTGACCGGACAATGCTGTGCTGAATCCATTGGTTCCCAGCATTATAGCGGAACCGGAGGTCACAAGGAATTCGCCCAGGGAATTCAATATTCACCGGGGGGCAAATCGATCATCGCTTTCCAGTCCACGCTTAAAAATGATACCATTTCCCATATCGTGCCCCAGTTGACACCCGGAGCAACCGTTACTACTTCGCGAATTGACGTGGATTATGTAGTGACCGAATATGGGGTGGCCAACCTTAGGGGCCGCTCCATCCGAGAAAGAGTCAGAGAACTGATCAATATCGCTCATCCGAACTTCAGAGACTTTTTACGCAGTGAAGCAGAACGAAATCAAATTTGGTAGACTTCTTTTGGGGCATCATAACCACATCTGGATTGCAGATTGGCAGTCCAGATATGTAGATTACAGCTCTCTTTCCAAAGCTTCTAGAGCTCGTTCAAAGGCTGGGCTATCATTTCCTGGAACTATACTTCTGATGCGCTGATTATATTCAACCACGACAGGAGTAATCTCCGCAACTACTTCCCGACCTCGCGGGGTAAGGCATATTTTTAAGCTCCTGCGATCCTCAGGGTCTTCCTCTCTAACTACCAACCCTTCTTTTTCCAGACGGTCAATCAATCCCGTTACCACCGGGCTGTCCAGTTGAACGGCAGCGGCGATATCCTTCAGGCTGCTGCCATTATGAGTGGATAAATAAAAGAGAACCCAGGACTGAACAATGGTTATACCATAAGGTGCCAGTTTATTATTATAATAACGCATCATTTTGCGAGATATTGCTCCCAGACGAAAACAAAAGAAATCAGCAAAATCCATGGTTTCCATCCTTTCATAAATCTTCGCTTTATCATAACATAGTTTTTTTACTTATCATAGTAATATTTCGTTATTGTAATTTTTTTGTGTTATGTGTTATTGTGTAAACAAAGATTTTAGGGATCGAGGGATGACCATGAGCGAATGGAAAAAAACCGGGTGCGCATTATGCGCTCAAAACTGTGGTCTGGAGTTGCTAGTTGAAAACAACCGCATTGTCAAAGTACGAGGAGACAAGAGCAATCCCCGCAGTCAAGGTTATGTGTGTCGCAAAGGTATGAACATCTCCTACTTTCAACATCATGACCAAAGATTGAAGTACCCCTTGAAAAAAGTGAACGGTGAATTTGTGCGCATAAGCTGGGAACAGGCTATCACTGAGATCTCTGCCCGCTTGCGGGAAATAAAAGATAAGTATGGTCCTCGTTCCATCGCCTATATGGGGGGAGGGGGACAATCCTGCCACTTCGAGGCCGCTTTTGGCGTACGCCTGTTGCGGGGTCTGGGTTCCCGCTATCATTATAGTGCCCTGGCTCAAGAACTGACCGGACATTTCTGGACCCAGGGAAGAGTCCTGGGACGCCAGTATCTGGGTACCATTCCTGATGAGGAAAATGCTGATATGCTGGTGGCTATCGGCTGGAACGGCATGGTGAGTCATCAAATGCCGCGTGCTCCCCTGGTTCTGCGGGAGTTTTCCAAGAACCCGGACAAAATTTTGGCGGTTATTGATCCCCGCAAATCGGAAACGGCTCAAATCGCCGACCTGCATCTGGCTCTACGTCCGGGGACCGATGCCCTCTTGTTAAGAGCGGTAATAGCCATAATAATACAGGAAGGCTGGTATAACCAAGACTACATTGACCAGCACGTAACTGGTTTTGAGGAAATTTTGCCCTATCTGACGGATATCGATGTAGTCGCTGCCCTAAAGGTCTGTGAATTAGAATATGAACAGGTCAGGGATTTTGCCCACCTGATGGCTACCCGTAAAGTTGGCCTGCACACTGACCTGGGAGTCTTGATGAACCGCCACACCACCCTGGTTTCCTGCCTGGTAATGGTACTTCTGGCCCTGTGCGGTCAGATTGGATTACCGGGTACCAATATGATCCCGGGATATTTCATGCCTTTGGGAGCCCACAGCGATGAGCGCAAACCCAGCAACTGGAAAACAGTATCTACCGGCTTTCCCACCATTATGGGCTATGTTCCTCCCAATGTCCTGCCCGAGGAGATCATGTCCGATCATCCGGAACGAACCAGGGCTTTAATATGTACCCAATCCAATCCCTTACGCTCTTATGCCGATACCAGTGCTTATGAGGAAGCTTTCCAACAGCTGGATCTGCTGGTGACCTGCGAAATCAGTATGACCGAAACTGCCCAGCTTTCCCATTATGTGCTACCCTCCCGTTCCACCTACGAATCCTGGGACAGCACCTTCTTCTACTGGACAGTGCCGGGAATATATTTTCAAATGCGCCGGCCGGTGGTGGATCCTGAGGGTGAGGGTCTGGAAATATCAGAAATTCACCTGCGTATTGCCGATGCTCTGGGTCTTATCCCGGAGATTCCGCAGGAACTGTACGAAAAGGCCGGCAACCGTCTGGAATATGGTCTGGAGTTGATGAAGTACCTGCAGGCTCATCCTGAGTACGTCAGTATGGTACCTTTCATTCTCGGCAAAACCCTGGGTCCGGCATTGGGTTCTACTAATCTGGCTGCTTTATGGGGATTGCTGCAGACTCTTCCCAAGGCCTCCCGTGAAAATGCGGTACGGGCAGGCTTTAAGAAAGGGCCGATGATGGGCGAAGAGATATTCCAGGCTATTCTGGACCATCCCGAGGGAATTTGGATAGGAAAAATCGATCCTGATAATAATTTTGCCCAGCTGAAAACCGAAGATGGCCGTGTTAATATAGATATTCCGGAGATGATTGAATGGCTGGCCCATGTCACCCCCGAGCGGGAAGCCCAGGCTCTCCAGAACCGGGAAGAATATCCCATGATTTTAATGGCTGGTCGTCATACCAGTATCAATGCCAATTCCCTGATGCGTAATCCCGCCTGGAATGAAGGCAAAAGAGCCTGCACCCTGGCTTTGCACCCCCGGGATGGTGAGAAACTAGAATTAAGAGACGGGCAGTTGGTGCGCATCACTACCGAAGCCGGCAGCGCGGAAATCGAAGTGGAAATCACCACGGAAGTACGTCCTGGCACAGTTATGATCCCCCATGGTTTTGGCTTGGATTATCCGGGAGAGATCTATGGAATCAATGTGAACAAGTTAACCAAAAATACTCACCGGGATCCTTTCACTGCCACCCCGCTGCATCGCTATGTGCCCTGTCGGGTAGAGGCAGTTTAGGAGGCATTTCCAGTACTACTGGGAGGACAGTTATGAAAAAGATTTCTCTACATGACTCTGTTGGTCTAGCCTTATGCCATGATATTACCAGGATCGTCCCTGGAAAAGAAAAAGTACGCGCCTTTCCAAGAGGCCATATAGTTCGTGCTGAAGATCTGCCCACCCTGCTGGATCTGGGTAAAGAGCATATTTATGTCTGGGAAGATGCCGACAACCTGATCCACGAAGATGAGGCGGCTCTGCGTTTGGCTAAAGCCGCCATTGGTCCCGGGATCACTTATAGCGAACCTAATCAGGGTAAAGTGAGCCTAAAAGTTGCCTACAGCGGGCTATTAGAGATAGATACCTTACGGTTGTCGCAAATCAACAGCATCGAGGGCATCGTTCTGGCCACTGTGCATGGTAGTCAGGCAGTAACAAGGGGTACCGTGGCAGCCGGAACCCGAGTTATTCCCATTGCTATTGAAAAAGATAAGCTGGAAGCAGCGGAACAGATCTGCTATTCCGGCAGTCCGCTTATCAGTGTTAAACCTTTTCTGCCCCTGAGGGTGGGCATAGTAACCACTGGCAATGAGGTGTACAGCGGACGGATCAAGGATGGATTCTGCTCAGTACTGGGACAAAAGGTGGCGTCTTACCAGGGGGATTTGCTGAGCCAGGTACTGGTACCAGATGATCCATCAGTTATCGCTGCAGAGATCAAGAGATTTGTCAGTGAAGGAGCAGAATTGGTGCTAGTCACGGGAGGCATGTCTGTAGATCCTGATGACGTGACCCCCACCGGAATCAAACAAACCGGGGCTGAGTCATTTTTCTACGGGGTTCCTGTTTTGCCTGGTTCCATGTTGATGCTGGCCTATCTTGATAACATCCCCATATGTGGTGTTCCTGGCTGTGTGATGTTTAACGACACTACCAGTCTAGACTTGGTTCTTCCTCATATATTCGCCGGTGAGCGGGTCAGCCGCTCCCAGATAGTCAGCCTGGGATACGGGGGACTCTGCCAGGAATGCCCGGTTTGCCACTACCCTAACTGTGCTTTTGGAAAGTAAATCACGGAGGTGGCTCTTGATAACTGATATTAGCTTGGCTGAAGCTCAGCAAATTCTGCGAGAATCCATTACCCCTTTACCAGCTGAGTTGGTAAGAATAGATGATGCTTATGGCCGCACCGCTGCTCATGACATATACGCAACTGATCATGTTCCTCCCGTCGCACAGGCGGCCGTGGATGGATTTGCACTGCACCAGGACGATTTGCAGGAGTTGTCACCAGTTGTTATCAAGTATTATTTGCCTTTTGGCCATACCGTTACTGAAAACCTGAAACCTGGTGAAACAGTAGGGATATTGACAGGAGCACCAGTGCCACCAGGGACTGCGGCTGTGATCCCTCATGAACAGGTGCATATAGAAAAGAATGCATTCATATTACCCAAACCTATTCACCCCAACTGGAATATCAAACAGCCTGGAGAAGACCTGGCCAAAGGTGATATGCTGGCGAAGGCCGGAACCCGCATCACCGGTGGACTAGTCTCAGCTTTGACTGCCTGCGGGATCAGCCAAGTGCTGGTATATAAGAAGCCCCGAGTAGCCATTTTAGGTTTAGCCCCCCATGTGGTGTCGATGCCTGAGCTTATAGGTTCAGGTCAGATACCTGACAGCAACAGCCCCCTGCTAAAGTATCTGGTCAGTCGAGACGGCGGAACCATATCAGGCCATTTCTCTCCCTGGCTCGAAAATAATGATATCAAGGCGAACCTATTGGCACAAACTGACCTGATTATTACCGTAGGGGGCACTTATGCCACCGATGAATGTGAAGCTCTTGATCTGCTGAGAAAGTGGCAGGCTACCCCACTATTTTGGGGGGTAAAAATGCAGCCCGGCTCGCATACCGGAGCGGCTATGTTGGGTAATACTCCAATTCTATGCTTGGCCGGCAATCCAGCAGCTTGTGCAGTGGGCTATGAACTAATAGCCTCTCGCGCTATTCGCCAAATGCAAGGCCTCACTTCGAAATCATCTCGTATCACAGCTGTTTGCCGGAATGCTTTTACTTTCAGTCCCCAGGCAGTGCCCCGCTTTCTGCGGGCAAAAACCTATTGGAGCGAGGATGGGTGGGTGGCAGAGATCCTGCCTGGCCAAAAGTCCAGCATGATCCATTCACTGATCGACTATAATGCTTTAATCGAAATTCCTGAAGGGCAATCAGAACTATCCGCCGGGTCGCCAGTTACCCTGATACTGACTGGACAATAAACTCTTGTTTCTCAGGGCTTTATCGCAAATTGCTTCAGATACAAAGGGAAAGTTCTCCTGCGCCTGAGTACTGAAAGCTTTATCGGGCACAGTCTAAACTTTCCCTATTTTAATACTGAGCTATTCGGTGATTTCGAGGCAGGGAAATCCTATCAACGCCCAGGAAACGCTGATACTCCTTCCACATACATATGCCAAAAAACCATTATTTGAATCGCGGTAGGTGGTCCTTCGCCGGTATTCTCACTAATACTGATAAGATAGTGTAAACCATTTGTCTGTACTGATATCGTAGGCACTCCTCCTATTTCGCCTTCCTCTACCAATTTGCATTCGCTATACAAGTGTGGATCACGATAAAATTTCCAAGCGTCGCTAATACTGTAGGAGGTTGCATACATTACGGTGCCGTCTCCCCCATCCCATTTATCTACATAGCCTATCTGCGCATCTGGCAAAAGCGGGATCAGTGCACTCATATTATCGGGCAGCTTTGAAGTCGGCATCGGGTAACCCGGATCATATCCCGGATCGTAATTGTTATTACCCGCATCAAAGCTGGAATCATCTCCATTACCGTAATAACTGGAGTCATCTCCATTACCGTAATTGCTATATTCATCTCCATTATCATAATAGCTGTAGTCATTGCTATCCATAGGCAGCGGATCGAACGTCTCAGCACTTTCGTAAACCCGAACCGCAATCAAAACCGCCATCTCCCTGGTACAAGTCCCTTTTGGATGAAAGCGATAGTCTGATCCTTTGATCAGTTCCCATCCCCCCATGTAATGCACAGCTTCCTGGGCATAAGGGGAAATTTGGTCAGAATCCATGAAAACAGCAAAGGCAACACCGTCTTCGATGGCTCCCATAGCCTGAATAGTTCGGTACAACATGGTGGCTACCTGCTCCCTGCTGATCAAAGCATGCGGGGAAAAAAGGCTTCTAGCTGTATCGGTTCCACTTACAATACCCAGGTCATACGCTTTTATGATTTCCGGATTGCTGGTGTCAGAAAATACCCCCATACTACCTGCTTCAACCACATGCCCGGTTCCTTTTTCATAAAGCTTAACCGCGATCTCAGCAAATTCTTCTCTGGTTAGAGGAGCATTCATTTGATTGCGAACCCGCTCTGTGATCAACCCATACTCCCATGCCTTATCTAGCTCTGTCACTGCCCACTGACTGGCTCCCTGATAACCATTCGCCTGGACTGGGACGACCCCCAGGAACAGAAATGCCAACAACAACAGTGCTATGGCCAATTTTTTTCTCATAATCATCCTCCCCATGCACCCGGAGAGATCAGCCTTGCACCTGCTCTCCCCAGGGTTTGCGATCCAGTGATCAGCGTACAGCCTCGTAACTCCTTACTGCCATCATTACGGCAGCTTCTCGAGAAGCCATGCCATATCCAGCTGCCTCTTGGGCTGTGGTGATGGCTTTAGGCATGAAATTGCCTTTGGTATCTCCTTTAATAATGCCCCGCTTGGACATATATTTGGTGGCTTCCACTGCCCAACTGGAAATATACTTCTGGTCTGGAAAATCAGCTGTCATCTTATAATATATGCGGAAATAATAAGTATTCTGCTTGATGTTTACTTCTCCCCAGCCACCTTCATCAATAGGATCCACGTCTAAATCGTCGGCTAGCATATCCCCTGCTTTTCCAAAGATAATGCCCCCGCTTTCGCTGGCGAATTGATAAACTGACTGGTTTGTCGAGAGTACTAGGATAGTTTTCTTCATTAGCATAGGCCATTCCCGGCACAAGTAGCACTAGACAAATTATGAGTAATATAATTCTTTTCGGCATAATTCCCCTAATAAGTCCTTGATCGCTAAATGGCGACAGGTTTTTGACCTGCCGCCATCGTTTCCTATTGCCTATTAGACTTATTCACTGATCTCGTAGGTAATGGTCAAGGATTGCGCTTCGGAATCATACATGAGCGAGATCTTGTTATTTTCATCCTTGCTGGCACTGTAAGTGTAGCTGCTATCACTGGTAAACTCTACAGAATCATTAGTAAACCCTTCGCCCTTTATATCCTCCAGATAGTTCTCAAAGACTCCGGCTTCAACCTCTTCCAACGTGATCAAACAGAATTCTTCTGCGTTCATAGCTGATACGACTTTGCCTTTGTTTGGCTGCGGGATCTGCTGAGCGGCACCATCACTCGGCCAGTCAACTTCTCCGAAGGTAAATTCTTCTCCATCCTGGCCTTCAACAGTTATTTTATCACCATCTATGTTTACCTTACCCTCTCCATCGAGGGCTTTGTTTATTACGCCTTCAGTGACTGATTCGGCAATTTTGTCTTCCATCTTTTCCTGGGCTCCGCAGCCGACCAAAGCCACCACCATAAAAGCCATTAAAAAAGCAACTATTATTTTTTTGGCCATAACCATCCCTCTTTCCTTATGCTTCCCCATCTAATACGAATTACTTTATAAGCTGATACTTGCCAATGAGCGGCAGGGGCTTACCTTTTCCGCCAAAACCATTAATGAGTCCCATAATAGCTAGCACGAAAACAAAGAGCCCGAAAAAGGGCAGCAGTATCCAACCAATAATTGGAATAATACTTAAAATGATGCTTCCTCCCAGTCCCAGTAAAAGCAACAGCAAACCCTGGTTGGCATGGTACCTGCCAAAGGGGGAATCCGGGCAGACCACCAGAGGTAGGAAAAAGAGGATGTAGGCTAGTCCTGCCATGACCTTGTTCCCTTCAACATCTTCCGGGGTGAAAACAGGGGCTGCATTAGTCTCCACACTCGTCATAAAATAAAACCTCCGCTTTTTAAATATTTTCGGCAGTTCCGAATCTATCAAAACTATATGCCTAGTATGCTGCAGAAGTAATCACCCCCAGGGTGATTAATCAAAAAATCACCTGAAGAGTGACCTGAGTAGCGAGTGTATCTTTCAAAAAGGTAATACGAAAGTAAAAAAGAAGTAAAAAGAAGGTATTTTGTGTAGATCTAGCAAATTGTTATGCATCGAGAATTATCAATTATAAAGAGGCAATTTCGAACATGAAAAGAAACATTTCTATTTTGTTATTGTTTATCATGGTCTGTACAATAACTGGATGCGACCGTGGGGCACAACTCGATCCATCCAACCCCGTGACCCTTAATCTATGGCATAACTACGGTGGTCAGCTTAAAGACACTATGGACAATATGGTGGATGAGTTTAACGGAACCATTGGCGCGGAAGAAGGTATCATTATCAATGTTACTTCTATTTCCGGAAGCGCCACTCTGCACGAAAAACTCACTATGGCTGCCCATAATGACCCGGGGGCACCGGGCCTACCTGATATTACTACCGCCTATCCCAAAACCGCGCTCATTATGGCGGAAGAAGGGCTTTTAGTTGATCTGAACAGTCATTTTTCTGCCCAGGAGCTGTCGGCCTATGTTCCGGAATTTTTGGAGGAGGGGCGCATAATAGGCGACAGTTTATATGTCTTCCCCACCGCTAAATCAACCGAAGTATTATTTGTTAATACCACCTTATTCAATAGGTTCGCCCAGGCCACGGGAGCTAAAATTGAGGATCTCGCTACCTTTGAGGGTATTGCCCGCACGGCAGCACTTTATTATGATTGGACTGACCAGCAAACACCTGAAATTGCTAATGACGGCAAAACGTTTTACATCGCTGATTCGCTGTTCAATTTTTCTCTAATAGGCTGTAAGCAGATGGGAGCTGAGTTCATCAGCAACGGCCAATTTGACTTAAGCACCTCCCAATATAAAAGGGTATGGGATTGTTATTACCAATCAGCCGTCTTGGGCCAGTTTGCAATTTTCGACGGCTATGCCACCGACTTGGCTAAAACCGGTGATATTGTATGCTCGACCGGATCAACTGCCGGTGTATTATTCTTCTCTCCCACGGTAACTTATGCAGATAATACTTCGGAACCAGCTGAACTGGCCATCCTTCCCTATCCGGTCTTTGAAGGTGGCCAAAAGGCCGCCATGCAAAGAGGTGCCGGCATGTGCGTGATAAAGTCTACCCCGGAAAAGGAATATGCCGCAGGGGTTTTTCTAAAATGGTTCACCAGTCCGGAGAATAACCTGAAATTTGTTTCATCTACCGGCTATCTCCCTGTAACCGAGGTAGCCTTTGGCGAAATCATGTCTAAAGAGATCGCCAACGTGCCGGATGAAAATATAAAGAGGGTGCTGCAAGCCGGCAGGATAATGCAGCAAGAGTATGAGTTTTATATTCCTCCCTTATTTGATGGAATCGATGACCTGCAGCAGGAATATGAAAGCCAACTTAGAGATGTTACCGCAAATTCCCGCGCCTCTTATTTAAATCATCTTATTGGCAGTGATGAAAACGTAGCACCTGCTGGCCTAGAGGATTTTATGAATAGGCTTTCTAAGGGCTAATTTTATTAATAACGGGGCTGTTTCCATTGAATAAGAGATTGCGCCAAAAAGGCAATTATATTAAAGAGCAGTTGACGAATTCGGCTGTAGCTGGTTTAACCTTGAGGATCAGACTGTTCCTACTTTTAATTGTGGTGGTAATCACCATTATATTGGGAGTAATAGCTATACTATTGATCACCGGTACTTTTACTGCCGGCCTGGCCGAGAGCGAGAAACTGGTGGAAAACGATCTCCTCCATACTGCGGAACAGATTTCTCAGCAATATGGGGAGCATTCTGTTCAAGCTATTGAATTTTCTAAAGAATTATCACGTAATATTGAAGAAAAAGCAGGCCAGCTAGGAATATCAGTTGCGGATCTACCCAATCACCCCGATAAATTGGAAAGAATCATAGCCGATCAGTGGGATATTACCTACTTCTCCCTAGAAAAATCCCAAAGCAGTGGCATCTTTTTTATATTGGATGCTACCGTTAACCCCGTTCTTCATAATTCGCAAAACTCCAAAGCAGGCCTATACTTGAAAAACATGGAGCCAAATATAATCAATGCTTCTCAGCCTACTATCATAGTACTGCGAGGCTTTCCCAGCCTGAGCCGTAATAACTCCCTGCACCTGCACACCCAGTGGAGAATGGAGTTTGATGTTAGTGAGGCTCCTTATTACGATCTTCCCATGGAAAAGGCCCGCGCCCACCAGGAGTTGCCCTTATCACGGCTCTATTATTGGACTCCGCTACTAACCTTGCCAGGAACCAGTGAAGAAGTCATGCTCTGCTCAGTGCCCTTGATCGATTCCCAAGGTAATGTATTCGGTGTTTGTGGATTAGATATAAGCAGTATGTTTTTTAAGCTATCTTATATGCCACAACCCAGCTATTCTAATAGCTTGTTCTATGTCTTGGCTCCTTATCAGGATTCCAGTATCAACTTACAGCAGGCCATGGTGGCAGGTGGTTATTCATCCCGGCTAATGTCAAAAAGCGAATCTCCTCTCACCGTTTCTAAAAACCGGCGTTCTTTTTACACCTACCAACAGGACGAAAATACTTCCTTCTGGGGAATGCATACCCCCATACGCTTATATCCGCAAGGATCAGCCTTCGCCAATGACCAGTGGATCGCAGCCCTTATGATTCCGGAAAAAGATATGGTGTCCTCCATAACCCAGTTTAATTTACTATTGATAGGGTTGCTGATGCTCCTGGTCATATTGGGAATAATAGCTTCATTATTTATCAGCCAAAGATTCTTGACTCCCATCTCCACTGGCCTGGATATTATCAAATCAGACGACTTGAGTACTGCTCCCCGAACCAAGGTACCCGAGATAGACCATCTGATTGAATTCCTGGCCAACCGCAATGAAGAGTTGTATGAGGGCGCCAAACAAAAAAACCTGTCCTTTTCCCTGCTCGATGAGTTTGTCCGAAACACTGAGACCCTCTCGCCCTCAGAACGATCAGTGTTTGACCTCTATGCCCAGGGTCATACGGCCAAAGAAATCGCAGAAACGCTCCACCTGAGTATCAATACGATCAAAACCCACAGCAAGCATATCTACTCCAAACTCAATATTGCCTCCCGCGAGGAACTGCTTCTATATGTTAACTTGTTAGAAGAAATTGNNTAAATAGTAGTCCCCTGTCCTTCCTGGCTTTCTGCCCACATTTTTCCCTGATGGGCTTCAGCATATCCCCGGGCAATAGCCAGTCCCAATCCCATGCCACCGCTTTGGCGGTTGCGATGGGCATCAACCCGATAAAAACGCTCGAAAAGATACGGCAGCTCAGCGGCAGGAATACCTGGACCATTGTCGGCCATGGCAAATAACAGCTGTCCCTTTTCCTTCTTAATGGATAATTCCACCGAACCGTTAGAGGCTGTATGCTGCATAGCATTAGAAAATAAGTTCAGCAATATCTGTAAAAGTCTATCCAGATCAGCCGTTATTTCCTTTATTTCAGGATCAATATTAACGACCAGGGCAATTCTTTGATCCTGCATAGCCATATATACTGGTTGCAGGCGCTCCAATAATTCAGCGACTCCAAAAGTACTCATATTAAGAAGGACTACATGATTTTCTATCAAGCTAATATCTTCCAATTCCCTTACCAATTTGGTAAGACGAATTACTTCATCATGCAATAGAGCAATATTCTCTGCGTCCAATTTTATGTTGCCACTCTGCATACCTTCCAATTGTCCGCGCAAGAAGGTTAGAGGAGTCCGTAATTCATGAGATATATCTGCGGTTAGCCTGCGCCGGTTTTTGTCGGTATCCTCTAATTTTCGGGCCAAAGTATTAAGATCTCGTCCCAGTTTGACGAATTCGCTGTCACCCTCCAGATGTACTCTGTGACCCAGTTCACCCTGAGCCAGTTTGTGGATAGCTGTAGACAAAGAAGCTAGGGGGGAACTGATGCGTCTGCCCAATAAAGTGCCCAACAGGAGTGCAATCACACCCATAAATATGGCCAAAACAAGACTACTATAACTCAATCTGGTTAAGAAATCGTTTTCCAAGGTAGCTAGGCCGGCACCCAACGGGCTAAGCACATATAGGGTACCAATTATTTGGTTGTCATGCCGCAACTCAACTGAATTGTAATGAATAGAATCAATCGGAGGGAACTGCCCAACGTTGACACCCCGAGTATCAGCTACTACCAGGCCTGAATCATCGGTAACTAGCAACCACTGGCCTGCCCTGGATTTCAAGCCGAGTTGACTGGCCTGACCCAAACGGTGCTGTCCCATACCTCGTCCTGGAGTAGTGGCACTTATATAATCTTGTAAACCCGAGAAGCCATACTGGGAATAGTATTCTTCCAGAGCGGGTTTCCATTGCGCAAGTATTATTTGGTCATGTTGGTTCATATAATTGGTAAATTGCTGCCTGGTTATTCCCAACATTACTAGTAAAGAGATAGTGACCGACAACACTGAGATTATTACCAGTATACTGGTTATTTTGCGAGCTAATCCTGGTTTAGGCATTTTTTACTCCTCCGCTACCAGCTTGTAGCCTATTCCATAGACGGTTTTAATGGTGAAATTACTTGCTCCAGATGAGTCGATCTTATGCCGAAGATTGCTGATATGGGTATCTATGGTTCTTTCGTAACCTTCGTACATATCTCCAAAAACCCTTTCCAGAATGTGCAAGCGAGAAAAAACCTGACCCGGGTTCTCGGCCAGTAGTAATAGAATTTTGAATTCAGTAGATGTTAAAGGCAGCTCGTGGCCGCCTACTACCGCTTCCATACGGGTAGGATGAATAGTGAGGTTGCCGATATTTATTGAAGCCACTGCTGAGCTGATATGAGTACGGCGTAATACTGCCTTGATACGCGCTGTCAATTCTCGCGGAGAAAAGGGCTTGGTTAGGTAATCATCTGCTCCCAATTCCAGTCCCAAAAGCTTATCCACCTCATCAGCTCGGGCCGTTAAAATAATGACCGGCACACCACCCTGTTGTCTAATACTCTTTAAGACTTCCCAACCTGACAACTTGGGCAGCATAAGATCCAGCACTATCAAATCCGGGCATATATCCTCCACGATCTGGAGAGCCTCCTGGCCATCCACAGCTTGAGCCACTGCAAAACCTTCCTGTCCAAGGTGCTGTACCAGCATATCACGCAGTATCTGTTCATCTTCCACTACTAAAATAACCGGTTCCATATCTGCCCACTCCTTATTAAGCCAAGCCCGCTTAAAACAACTTCCTTGTTTTTATATTACATTACGATGCGTCCATAAAAATAGGGTACCTTAAGAAAGGTACCCGTCAAATAATTATCCTATGGCTGGGCATTAAGGTAAGGGCATGCTCCCTGGTTAACACCCATACCATTAGCCATTCCCCGGCATTGCCCGGCACCTCTCGCGCGGCTTGTGTCACCCCATTGCGAATGGTTTCCTTGGCCACAACCAATATCAGTTCTATCCAGATTGGCTTGCACCCGTTCCGGCATGTTAGTAATACAATACTCATATTGAGCCGCACTGATCTTGTTATTAGCTTTCAACTGATCCAAGGTAGAAGTGCGTTCGGCTATAATCTGATCGATTATAGTCTGTTCGTCTATTCCCTGACTTTCGGCAATAGCAGCTAATGATTTACCTTGGGTTCTTTCATGGCGGATTTCGGTGATTGATAAACCAGTCAAATCAGCCAAGGTCTGTAAACACCCTTGAGCCTGCTGGCCGGCCGCTCGTAAACCTTGTCTAACCAAGCCTAACTGAGCGTTATCAGTGTTGGCAGCTGAGGCACCCGCTGTCATCCCACCGATTAGTACCAGTGACAAGGCTAAACTCATTAATTTAGTCCTCTGCTTTTTCATACCAAAATACCTCCCAGTATCTATTATGATGATATAATATCAATCGTTTTTTTAGCAAATATCAAAATAGTATTAAGAAAATGTCAAGATGCAGGAGGTCAATCGGGACGCAGATAGGGTGCGACAATCGAGAACCGTCCCCTGTCGCACTCTACAATCGCCAGCGTAGGAGCTTGGATTCGGCGTAGGCTACGGCTACATACATGACCGCTGCGCACAGAGCCAGGATGATCACACTGGTCATCACTATATCCAATTGGAAAACCTGCCCGCCGTAAACGATCAGATGCCCGAGCCCGGCTTGCGATACTAAGAACTCTCCCATAATCACACCTACCCAGGAGAGGCCTACATTTACCTTCAAAGCGGAGATCATATTCGGCAGGCTGGCTGGTAAGATCACCTTGGTCAGTATGGTCATCTTGCCGGCCCCGAAGGCTTGCGTCAATCTGATTTTATCTTCATCTACTGATAAGAATCCCTGCAGCATGCTGATGATAGTAACAATAATCGATATCAACAGAGCCATTACGATAATGGCCGGCTGACCGTTGCCCAGCCACACGATCAGTATCGGCCCTAGGGCTACTTTAGGCAATGCGTTCAAGACTACCAGGTAAGGGTCGGCTACCCTGGATAAAAAGGGTGACCACCACAGCATTATAGCAATAGCTAGGCCCCCTATGGTACCGGTGGTAAAACCTACAATAGTCTCCCACACCGTAGTCCAAACGTGTAAATACAATTCTCCCGTACTATGCATATTGAGCACCGTCTGCCACATCCGGGAAGGTTGACTGGTTACGAAAGCATCTATCCAGTCCAAATTAGCTGCTACTTCCCACAGCCCGAAGAATATTAACAGTACTGCTATCTGAGTGCTGAATATACTCACCCGCCGTACCTTTTGCTGACGCAGATACTGACGTCGCTGCCGAGATATTTCAGTAGACTTCGGCATGGATATCCAGCTCCTTCCAGATCTGGTCAAAGTAAATACGGAAATGCTCATCTTTTCGGTTTTGCAAGGGGGTCTGGCCAGGAATGGTACGTTCGATGGAGTAAATATTTTTCACTAAGGCCGGTCGCCGCGATAAGACACAGATACGATCAGATAAGGAAATAGCTTCGGCAATATCATGAGTTACTATTAGAGCCGTCATTTTTTCCTGACGCAGGATATTCCACACCTCATCGACCACGGTTAACCGGGTCTGATAATCCAGGGCGGAAAACGGTTCATCCAAGAGTAAAACATCCGGGGAAACAGCCAGAGTACGTATTAAGGCCGCTCTCTGACGCATGCCTCCCGAGAGTTGATGGGGATAATGATGGAGAAAGTCGCCCAGGCCGTATTTGCGCAGCAGTTGTTCCACATATGCCCGGGCTGCTTTCAGATCCTGTTTTTGAATTTCCGGTCCTATCAAACAATTGCGTAGAATAGTGCGCCATTCAAATAAATGATCCTTTTGAAACATGTAGCCGACTTTTCCCTGCACTTCTACACTGCCCCGGGTGGGTTGGAGAAGTCCTGATAATATGTTGAGTATGGTAGATTTTCCACACCCACTGGGGCCTACTATGCTTACGAATTCACCTTCATAAACATCCAGGGAAAAGCTTGTTATGGCTTGGGTTTCTCCGTCCGGAGTTTGAAAAGTCATGGCAATATCCTGTAATGATACTTTGCATTTCCTCATAATAAATTCTCCCTGGATTTGAAAACGGCAGCTATGCTAAGAGCAGCGCTGCCCTTTTCAATTACTCTGAGCTTCTCGCTATGGGATCTCGGTCATAGCCCGCTGGGCGAACTCATGCGTGATAAGCAGGTTGGAATCTACCGGTTCGCTCAGTTCTCCAGCTTCCTTGATTATTTCCTGAAGTCTATCCAATGACTTGCTTTCCATAATGGGGTCTTTAGCCCAGGTATCCTGGTCTTTATAACGTTCCACTACCATGGTGATCAAGTCCAGATCGGTATCTGGGAAAAATGATTGTATGGAGCGGGCTACTTCTTCTGAACTGTGTTGCTCTACCCACAGCTGACCACGGTATACAGCGTTGGTAAAGCGCTGTACTATTTCCGAATTCTCAGCCAGATAACTGCGGCGCGCTCCAAACACGGTATAGGCCACTTCGCCGCCAGCAACTCCCAGGGATGCTACGACATGGCCATAGCCCTCTTTCTCCAGTTGGCTGGCATTGGGTTCAAAATTGGCTACATAGTCCCCAGTTCCACCAATGAAAGCCCCGGTAGTAGCCGTAAATTGCAGATTGGTAATAATATTAACGTCTTGCCCGGGTGTGAGTCCATGTTGCTTTAACACGTATTCCAGCATCATTTCC
>DBRE01000064.1 GCA_002305535.1 Syntrophomonas sp. UBA1376 | reverse complement strand
GAAACCATCCAGGGCTATGGCATCGATTTTTGGATTTTGACCAGAGCTTTGTGCTGGAATAAAACCGTTTGTGAAGTCAATTTGGGTGGTGCCGTAAAACTGCACAGTCTGGAAGCACGCAACCGTATCTTCCGGGAGAATGCCCAAACGATATTCGAGGCTATCAAAAGGGACAATGCTGTTTGGCTAAAGGATCGACTGCTCATAAAGGTAGCCGATATCTTGTCCCGTCAGGAGGCCAAACGTCCCGATTATATCACCTATCCTCCCGACAGTCTGCTGAGGAATTATGAGCGCAGTCTGGAGAATAATCGGGATTTACTGGCTGTCATTGATCCGGAGGGAGAATTTGCCCGACTGGCGTCGGTGCAGCCCTTTTATATGGATGATGATCTCTGGGTGAGTGCCCTGTTGTCACTGATGATCCAGTACGTTTTTGATGACCAGGTAGACGAAAAGGGAATTTTTGATCTCCTGACCGGTTTGTATAATGGGAGGGTACTGAGCTATATTACCGAGATGCAGGCATATCAGAAATGTCTGCCTCAGGGAGAAGGGTGCCAACCTGATGAGCTTCTGCTTCATAAAATGGAATCTATTCTCCGCCGATTGACGGATGTCTTCTGGAAACATAAACCAGACCTGAATCAAGCCTGGAGTCAATATCAAGAGCAGTGCCGCCCGCCGATCATTCCATTGACCTATATGGAGTATATACCGGGCAGACCGATAGTGGTGCCCAAGCGCATTGTTGGCAAAGATCAGCGCATCATTGCCACCGACAATATTTTCCGTGAGCTGCGCCAACGCTATGAAACCCGCTTTAATGAATTCCTGAGCGAAGGTCTGGGTGTGGATCTGCATTCATCTGAAAAGGCAATAATTCAGGCTGTGCAGGACTATATGCAGAAGCTGGAGGATGGACTGGACGAACTTCTGCCCGGAGATATTCATACTGAGGTTGGGTTAAAGGCCTTTGTGGATCGTTTGTTTGAACTGTTCCCTGATCATCAAATGTTTACCATCAGTTCAGATCTGCTTAGAGAAATGGTAGTGAGATTTCCTCCGGTCAATCTTATGATCCCATTGGGCTACTACAAGGCTGAGCAGTTACTGGAAGAGATGGATCCGCGCGATGTAGTTACCTATGCCAATCTGATGGCCAGCTGGAGTTATACAGATCGTGATCTATTATGGCTGGTTGACAATCTGAAACCGGAAAGCTTTGCCTGGGTGGAAATGAAACCGATTTTGCTTACCCAGGATCAGCACATGGGTTTGCTCAGTCAGGGGAAGATCACCAACCTGAACCGGGTTACCGGCCGGATCATTGTTAAACCATTAGATCAGGGTATGGGCGGGAAATATCCCAAAACTCGCTATTTTACGAGCATAGTCAGAAGACTGGCTGTAGCCGAACAGTATTCGGAGTTATTTAGGATCAATGTCTGCGAGAGAAAAAACATCAGCCTTAAAATCCGCAACTCTCTATTGGGGATCCGCCGCGGGGAAGATTTTTCAGCCCACAATGTTTTCGAGAATTTACATCATCGCAACCTGGTGCAGAAAATCAGCGCACTGGCCCAACGGTTGGAAGAGGAAAACAAGGGTATTCTGGCTGATTTGCTAAAACTCATGGCGCAGGGATACGGCTTGAGCCAGGTGCTGGAAGATGAAACCTATTTGACATGTACGGCCTGGAGCTGGGCCAGCTATAGTTTCAAAGGGGGAAAAAATATCCCTACTCCAGCAACCACCAGTGTGGAAGGACGTTGGTTCAATCACGAATTCCTGGAGGCTCTCTATAAGGAATTAGGCTATGACCCTCAGGAGATAACCAAAATCGTTTTTCGCATGATCCAATCAGGCAAAAGCAATGCCAACCTCTTGGATACTCTGTTGCCCACCCGACCTAAGGATGTAACCGTAGTAGTCCAGGAAACCACCACGGAACCGAGTCGCCATCTACAGCGCTATGAGGGCAATCCCCTCTTGGAGCCACTGGAAGGCAGCACATGGGAGTCTAAATACGTGCTGAACCCAGGAGCCTTACGAATAGGAGACAAGGTATACTTGTTTTACCGAGCTGTTGGCGATGATGGTATTTCCCATATAGGACTGGCTATAACGGATGGGTTTAAGGTATTAGAACGGTTGCCTGATCCTATATTCTCTCCGCAGATACCCGAGGAAATAAAGGGGTGTGAAGATCCACGCCTCATTATTATTGAAGATCGCATTTTCATGCTCTACACTGCCTACGACGGAAATATTGCACAGATAGCAGCCGCCTCTATCTCGGTAGAGGACTTTACCACCGGAAACTATACCAACTGGAAACGGGAAGGATTAGCTTTCAAAAACATCTGGGATAAAGATGCCATTATTTTCCCGGAAAAAATCAATGGCAAGTATATAATTTATCATCGTATTGAGCCTAGTATATGGGTGACCTACAGTGATAAGTTGGAATTCCCCATTTGGGATAAACATGCTATTATTGCTGGCCCTCGTCCCGGGCGTATGTGGGATTCCATGAAAATCGGCGCCGGCGCGCAACCGTTGAAAACTCGCTATGGGTGGCTATTGATCTATCATGGGGTCGATTATAATTATGTCTACCGCTTGGGCGTTTTGCTGGTGGATCTGAATAACCCCAGCAAAGTGATCTACCGCTCTCCTAATCCAATTTTGGAACCGGAAAAGGACTATGAGATCGGTCTGAGTGGCGCTTGGGTGCCCAATGTGGTGTTTACCTGCGGGGCAGTGCCTGGCACTGATAAAGAAATTCTGGACGATAATGATGAAATACTGGTTTATTACGGAGCAGCCGATACGAGTATAGGTGTAGCTCGAGCTACTCTGGCTGATCTGGTGCCCGCATCGTTTAGGATTACTACTCATAATTTAACGTAGAAAACGGGGATCAGTGATCCCCGTCTCAAAATTTCCCTGGATTGAGAAAAGGCTTACTTTAGGATGACTGCTCTATGGCAGCTGGTTGGTCTTTGCCAAGGTGTTTCGCCATCAGCTGTTCGCATAGCAGGAAAGAAAGTATGGCTTCAGCACCCTGATTGAGATTGACCCCTTCTTCGGTCAGAGCATCATAACATCCGCCCGTCTTCTGATCGTATAGCTTCAACTCGTTTATATTGGCTCCATGATACCAGCGGTGAGCTTGGCGGGCCAAACCCAGGTAGTGCTGTCCACCTATACTCTGATAGGCTGCCAAACAAGCGCTAGCGGTCGAGGCGGCATCTACCGGCTGCTGATCGAAACAGGGCGGCTTTTCTCCATACTTATACCAACCTTTGTTGCCCACGATATTGAGATAACCAGATCGGAACAGTATATCACACAGGAAGCTTAAAGCTTCATGGCCGGTCTTCAAAGCCTTTTTATTGCCTGTTCTGGCATATACACTGAACAAAGCCTGGGGCAGTATCCCATTGCAGTAAGTAAGACTGTTTTCGAACCAATACCAGCCTTTTTTTTGGTGTTGTTGATACAGGCCTGTCAAATAGGAACTCAGCTGACGGATCAGTTGCAGGTGATCTCGGGACATGGGTTTATCTATCATGCACAACCCGGTCAGAGTGTAAGCTACTGCTCGGGGAGATTTGAAGTGTACTGCTCGGGGCAAATTGCGATTAAACATGGCCAGGCACATACCCTGCACATCCGGCCATGCACAGCCAGAGCCCAGAGCGCAAGCCAGGAGGGCACGCCCTACGCTGTCCTCAGAATCCAGAGCCCGAATATCGTTGCCCCGAACTTGCAGGTTGCTCCAGCTACCATCAATGCGCTGGGCTTGAAATAACCAATTAGCGTAGATCAAGGCCAGGTCATGGCTGTCTTTCATATTCAGGGTTACTATCAGGGCGCGAGCATTGTCGTCCAAGGTGTAACCGCTACTGGGGTCAGGTGTGGATAGTTGGGAAAACTGCAGCATACCGGTTGAATCGGTCATGCGCTGTAAATGTCGGTAATCAAGCATAGTGAACGCTTTTCCCTTCTAAATGGTGGTGACCAATGGTTTGTTCAAGCATCTGACTATAGCGCCGACCTACCTGAGTCCAACTCATGGTATGGCCGAGTTTTCTAGCCTGGTTCTGCAGACTGACTTTTAATCCTGGATCCTGCAAGATGGCTTTCATTAGCTGAGCCAGTTCGTGATAATCCACTTTCGAAGCCAAAAGCCCCCGCCCATTAGCCAGTAACTCCAAGGCATGAGCATAAGGAGTGGAGACAATGGCCCTACCAGCACCGACCGCAAAGGCCAGAGTGCCTGATACCGCCTGATTCAAATTAGGGTAGGGACTTAAATATATATCTGTGAGATACAGGTAATCACCGATTTCTGCATCACTTAGGAACCGATTTACGAAGGTCACGCTGTCGGCTATACCCAACTCATAGACCAACTGTTCCAGCATTTCGCGATATTTTTCCCCTTCGCGTTTTTGGAGCATGGGGTGGGTTTGCCCCAGTATCAAATAGGTGCAATCAGGGTACTCGGTCAGCACCTCGGCTACTGCCCGTATACCCAATTCCAATCCTTTGCCAGGGCCGATCAATCCGAAAGTGGAAATAATATTGCGCCCTTGCAGACCATAGCGTTTTTTCAAACCACGGGGCGATTTGGGCACAAAATCAGGGACACCATGGCCGATCATATGGATCTTGGCGGAAGGGACTTGGTAGATCGTCTCTAAAAGAGATGCCGAGTTCTCGGTCATACAAACTACCGCTACTGCCTGTTCGGTTAAGTCGGTTAATACTCTTTGGTGGGCGTCATCCGGGTCGGGAAGGACAGTATGAGTTATAACGACAAAAGGCTTTTGCAATGCACTGCAGAAATTGAGCAAATAGCTGCCTTCTGGCCCACCGTAAATGCCGTATTCATGTTGGATCATAACCAAATTAACAGCTTTATTATTATTTATCTGGGTTGCAGCTCTCAGGTACTCGCTTTTATTATGCTGATCGATCTGGATCACCACTTCAGGGCCATAATGATATTCATATTCCTGATCGGATACAGCTGCTACCAAAACGGTATGCCCTGCTTTTATGAGGCTTTTACGTAGATCCTGGGAGAATGTTGCAATTCCACACTGCTTAGGTGGATAAGTACCTACATTTACGATCGTCATAGACTTCCTCCTTAAGCTATAGCAGACTTCCTCATAGTCTAGACCTAATTTGGAAGGTTTATACCTCTAACTGTTCATAAGCCGGGAGACCAATCTGAGTTAAATAAGCAAATAATTCCTTTTTGATTGCTTCCAAAGCTTGAGGAGTGGTGCCCTCGCAGCGCACTATCAATTCCGGGCCGGTATTGGAGGCCCGCACCAATCCCCAGCCTTTAGGGAAGAGGATACGAGCGCCGTCAATTTTAATGATGTCATAGCGGGATTCAAAGTGCCTGATTACTGATTCTACCTGATCGAATTTGCCAGTATCGCTGCTGGGCAGACGAATTTCCGGGGTAGAATAATAACGGGGCACATCTTCCAGCAACTCAGTCAGGCTTTTTTCCTGATTAGATAATAACGAGAGCAGTCGAGCAGCCGCATAAATAGCATCGTCATATCCATAGTATTCATCGGCAAAAAACATATGCCCGGACATTTCTCCCGTGAATATAGCGTCGATTTCTTTCATCTTAGCCTTGATCAGGGAATGACCGGTTTTATACATGAGTGGTTGGCCACCCAAGCTTTCAATCTCATCGATCAGACTCTGGGAGCATTTTACTTCCACTATAGCCTGGCTGCCGGGATAACGAGGCAGCAGTTCCCGCCAGAACAGGATCATTAGCATATCACCCCAGATCATGTTGCCCTCGGCGTCAACTACTCCCAGCCGGTCTCCATCTCCATCGAAACCAATGCCTAAATCAGCTCGGCAGTCAAGCACCATATCCACCATGTCCGTCATGTTTTTAGGATTGACGGGATCGGGATGATGGTTGGGATAATCGGGGTCGGAATCGCAGTATATTTCGACGATTTCACAACCCAGACTGCGCAAGATCTGAGGAGCGAAAAGGGATGCTGTACCATTACCACAGTCCACTACTACTCTTAATTTTCGCGAACCCATTCTTATTTTTTCCACGATCATATCGTGATAGGCCTGGTTGACCGAATGGGATACTATTGAACCGCCGTCGGCCAGGCGAAACGCCCCGGCCTCTGCCCGCCGCTTTATTTCTTGAATTTGTTCACCGTAAATGGTTGATTCACCCAGCAGTAGTTTGAAACCATTGTATTCAGAGGGGTTGTGACTGGCAGTGATCATTAAGCCGGCGGGAATATTCAGGTGGTGCGAGGCGAAATAAAAAACGGGTGTGATCACCATACCCAGATCTACTACTTGAAGTCCACTTTCTAGCAAGGCCTGGGTGGCTATATCGCGAAAACGAGGAGATGAATGACGATTATCATATCCCAGCAGGATTTGGGTTTGTCCTTGCTCAAAGGCATAGGCGGCAAATGCTCTGCTGATCCGATCTACTTCCACTTCTCCCAGGTCTTGGTCAACTATGCCCCTTATGTCATACTGACGAAAAATAGTACTCATAAAATAAATCCTCCAATTATCTATCCTTATAACAGATCGCGGCGATCCATCTGGTGTAAGGTATCCACCACACTGCGTATCTCTTGAGCCCGGTTCCTATCAGATACGAAGATGACATCATCGGTTTCCACCACCAGCAACTGATCTACTCCAAACAGGATGATTGATTTGTCGCATTGCTTGATAACGCAGTTGCGACTGTCCAAAGCCACCACATCGTCACCGCATATCACATTGTTATTATCGTCCAATTCATGCAAATCTTCCAGAGCGTTCCAACTTCCGAGATCACACCATCCAAAATCAGCTGGAACCACCGCCATCCGGTCGGATTTTTCGGCAATACCATAGTCCAGGCTAATTTCCGGCAGATGTTCATAAGAAGATATATATCCATCCAGACCTTTCAATATGTTCTCATATATTTCCGGCAGGTAACGGGAGAATTCTTCCAGTAGTGTGCTACCCTGGGCCACATAAATACCAGCATTCCACATATGTGCGCCACTGTCCAGATAGGTCTGGGCTATATCGAGGGCAGGCTTTTCACAAAAGGAGTTTACCTGATAAACATTATCCAGGGAAGCGATTTCCCATTTAGTTTTCTCAATATAACCATAACCAGTTTCAGGTCGATTAGGGGTTATCCCAATAGTGGCAACACATCCCTGCCGGGCCGCCTTAATAGCGCGCTGCACACTTTCCTCAAAAGCCTGATTGTCGAGAATGTGGTGGTCAGCGGGAAATATTCCCAGCACCTCATCCCGGATTTCATGCAAAGACTGGGCCAGAGCCAGCCCTACTGCTGGTGCCGTATTTTTACCCACTGGTTCAGAGAGTACGTCGATTTTTATTTCCCCAGTAGGCCGCTGCCGAACTAGAGACTGTACAGTAGATCTGAGATCATCACTGGTGATAACAACAATGCGGCTTGACCCCAGATTTATGAGTCGATCAATAGTATGATCCAGCATGGAGCGGTTGTCTACAAATTTACATAGCTGCTTGGGACGGCGCTGTCTGCTCTCCGGCCATAGGCGCAGTCCTCTACCACCTGCTAGGATTACCGATATCATAAATTAACTGCAACCTCCAAATTACTACAAATCATTGTATGCTTTGGCATGCGAGGTCTATGCCATGAATCTCTTCCGGGCATTTCTGTCTAGTATGCCCTTATGGCGGAACATCTATAACTTAATAAGGCGGTCTTACTGCTATCAGTTGGGGTTGGCGCATGTTTGAGAGCCTGATAATTGCGACCACATTGGAAAAGCTAAGATTGGTCGAAATTAGCGGTAAGGTGGAATGATAAAATGCGCCCTAGGGTCAACTTAACGCGTTTTAGAGAAAAAATTTCCATAAAAGATGTAGTGGGAATTATCTTAGGTTCAGCAATTTTATCTTTGGGTATTCAGGCGGTTCTGGTACCAGCGCATCTGTTGACCGGAGGAGTGACCGGCTTGGCTGTTATTTTGAACTTCCTCACTAAACTGGACATATCTCTATGGTATTTAGTCTTGAACATCCCCATATTCATCGCTGGATATCGCTATATAAGCCGGCGTTTTACTGTGTACAGTCTGTTAGGGGTCTGCTTTCAGAGCCTATTTCTGGAACTGTTTAAAAATATAGACTTCGGCATAGATAACCTTTTATTGGCAGCAATATATGGAGGCGTTCTAACCGGCATTGGTGTGGGATTGGTTTTGCGGAGTAAAGGATCCTCGGGCGGAACGGACATCGTAGCTGTAATAGTGCGGCGATTCAGGGGCTATAATTTTGGCCAGACTTTTCTGGTTATAAATCTTTCTATCCTGGCTTTATTCCTTTTTACAGCCAATTTGGAACTGGCGTTGTATTCAGCAATCGGTATGTATGTTAGTTCTCATACGGTCGACCTGGTTGAATCAGGACCGTATGTCACCCGCACTGTTTTTATAGTTTCTAAAGAATATGAAGAAATCACGCATGTCATAATCCATACTTTGCACCGCGGCTGTACCAACCTGGCTGGGAAAGGTGCCTATACCGGTGAAGAGCGGCAGATAATCATGGTTACAGTGAGCAAGACCCAGCTGCCTCGGCTCAAGGAAATTGTTTTTCAAATCGATCCAGAGGCTTTCATGACTATTAGTGAAACTATAGAAGTCTACGGCTACGGTTTTCAAGACAGCCAGGCTGATTTTTAGCCCCGCAAATCCGCAATTGGGCGGCTTGTACCCCCTTTTCCCATCTTAGACTAAACGTCCCGAAAAGAAAGACAATTTAGGACTCAAGAACTACAAAAATTATTACCTTTGACTTCCGGAAAATGAAACTTTCAGACAATATTTTTTTATACACACCTGAGCTAAGATGTATCTACATCTAAAGCGGGAGGTGGAACCATGCTGCAGGTATTGAAAAGATTGGTTCGGGAAGAAGAAGGACAGGGTATGGCGGAATACGGGCTGATCTTGGCCTTGATTGCTATTGTAGTAATCGGAGCGATTACTGGGATGGGCGAAAAGTTAGTAGACATATTTGATGAAATATCCGGAAAGCTTAATGTTCCCACTGAAGGAAGCTAAAGAAAAGGTGACTCATTAGGGATAATAGACTCAGCCCTGCTTATTGTCGGTGATGAGCAGGGCATTTCATCCCTTAAGGTGGAATCGACATGGTTTTAAAAGTCTTACTGATAACGGTTATTATAGTTGCTGGCTATCATGACTTAAAATGCCGGCGTATTCCCAATTGGCTGATACTATTCGGGCTGGTGACAGGTTTTGTCCTGCAAGGGGTTAGCGGAGGTTTTCTGGCTTTGGACGATGCACTGCTAGGCTGGCTGTTAGGTATGGCTCTTTTGATGATCCCTTTTATTCTGCGAGGGATGGGGGCTGGAGATGTAAAACTTTTGGGTGTGGTAGGTGCCCTGCAGGGCTGGGTATTTGTAGTCAACACTTTCTTATGGATGGCAGTATGGGGGGGCATCATGGCTTTCATAGCCCTCGTGGCCAGCGGTAAAATTCAGATACTGGTGCTGCAGCTGGCAGCCAGTTATTATCCGCCCTGGCAAGTTAAAGTGGCCGTGTTAAAAAGCAAGACCTCTGTGGAGAAAGTGACTATACCCTATGGAGTCGCCATCGGACTGGGAGTCATCAGCAGTATGATCTGGGTGTGGTGGTAGGAGTGAAAAAATGCCTGGGTAAATTAGTTGGAGATCGGCAAGGGCAGGCTCTGGTGGAAATGGCCCTGGTTTTGCCGATTCTATTACTGCTTTTTATGGGTATTTTTGAGTTTGGGCGCATTATGAGTGCCTCGCTGATAATAAGCGACCTGGCCCGGGATGGGGTGCGGCACGGGGTAGTTGGTTACAGTGATCGGAATATAAAAGACCTGGTAGAAGACCGCCGTGCCTGGTTGGAAACAGATCGACTCCAAGTGGAAATATCTCCCTCGGCAACTAGTAGAGAAAAAGGGGATCCATTGGAGGTGAGAGTTAAATACTCACTGCCTCTGGTGGCCCCTTTTGTATCTTCTCTACTGCCTAATCCCTTCCCCCTGGAAAGCCAATGCACCATGAGGATCGAGTGAGGTGAGTAACTAGTGAAGATCGTTACGGCCATCAAAAGCGAGCAGGGGAGTGCCATTGCTCTGGTAGCCATAGGTATGGTTGTAATGATTGGAGCAGCGGCCTTAGCTCTGGATGCCGGGCAGCTGTTTATCAACCGGGCGCGTCTGGTAAATGCTCTGGACAGTGGTGTCTTAGCGGGTGCACAATATCTCCCCGATGATCCAGAGCTGGCCTTGCAGACTGCCCAGCAATTTGCCCGCCTAAACGGTGCTGTCCAGGATGAATGTGACTTCCAGATCGGGGCATCGAACTGCTCCATAAGTGGCCAGGCTGACCGACAGGTGACTTTGCATTTCGCGCGGGTTTTCAACCGGGATTTTGGCCAGGTAAAGGCTCGTGCTGCTGCGAAAGTGGCTCCCATAAGTTCCACCACCGGTATAGTGCCCTTTGGAGTATTGGAAGACGATTTTGAGTTTGGGAAAATAGTAACTTTGAAAGCAGGGGCAGGAAAGAATCACTATCCTGGGTGGTTTGGGGCCTTGTGTCTGACCGGGAATGGTGCCAACAACTATGAAAAGGACATTAGGAATGGGTATGATGGCCAGATATCCATCGGCGATATTATCCCCGTGGAAAACGGCAATATGTCCGGGCCAACCCAAGACGGCATTGAGCATCGGATCGACCAGTGTGACCACTCGCCGTGTTGTACAGTCAATTCATTTCAAGAAGGGTGCAGCCGGATACTGATAGTCCCCATAGTCAAAATCCATCAGATAAATAAAGGTAACAGCCCCGTGGATGTGAAGGTAGTTGGATTTGCGGCTTTTCTGGTAACTGAATATACGGGAAGCGGTGATGAAAATACCGTAAAAGGAGCATTTGTCCGCTATGTTACTACCGGGGGAACCGGAGGCACTCCGGGTGATTACGGTTTGTACAGTGCCTATCTATATGAGTAACGGGGAGGAAACTGCATGTTGAAAGGAAGTCGGAAGTACTGGATATTAGCTGTTATCTGCGGGGTTTTGGCGGCGGGTTTATTCTATTTATACATACAGGATATAAAACAACAGTACCGACCGGACGATTTGATCACAGTGATCAAAGCTCGGACAGATGTGAAACGGGATTCAATAGTAACTGAAGAAATGCTGCAAGCAATTGAGCTACCCGGCAAATATGCTCACCCGGATGCTGTCCAAAAGCGCCAGGATATCGTGGGGAAAATTGCAGGCAGTGATATCAGTGCTGGAGAGATAATTCTCAAACAAAAGCTGGTAGAACAAGACAACTCAACTGATCGCATGGCGTACCGGGTTCCTCAATCCAAACGCGCGGTAGCTATTGGCATAGACAGTATCAGCGGTGTAGCTGGTTATATAAAGGAAGGTGACCGGGTTGATGTTTTTGCCACTCTAGATGTTGCTGATAGCTCGGGTTCTAGAGAGGAGGAGACTTATACGGTGCTGACCTTGCAGAATATTGAGGTTTTAGCTGTGGGGTCAAGCTTCGGTCAAAGTGGAGGCGATGAAGGTGGCAAAACCCTTACCCTGGCAGTAAGTCCTGAGGAAGCCTCTTCCCTTATCCTGGCTTCGGAAAGAGGCGCGGTGCGCATGGCTCTTCGCTCACCAGTGGATCATACCCTGACCACCGTTCCTCCCCTGCAGTTGCCTGGGTTGGTAAACCCTCCCCTTAATCCATAATGCCCTAACGGAGGATGCAGCATGAAAAAGATAAAGATTTTGTTAGTTGATGACAACGATAATACTCGGGCTAGTATTCGCCAACTATTGGAGCTTGATGATGTGGTAGATATAGTAGGGGAGGCTGCTGATGGCAACGAAGCCCTGGAAAAGGCTGGGATCCTGGAACCGGAACTGGTTCTCATGGATATCAATATGCCAAAGATGGATGGCATAGAAGCTACTCGCAAGTTCAGCCAGCAGCACCCTCACATAGGGGTTATTTTGATATCGATCAATGATGAGATCCAAAATTTCCGCCGTGCTATGCTGGCCGGGGCCAAAGAATATCTGGTCAAACCACTGTCGCCCGAGGAAATTAGCACAGCGGTTCGTCAGGTGGCAGAATTAAGCCGGCAAAAGGTCGCCCAGGGGAAATCAGCGGAACCTGATCGACCTCAACCGCCACCCAATGATAACAAACTGATCACCATCTTCGGCACTAAAGGCGGAGTGGGTAAAAGCGTGATCTGCACCAACTTGGCGGTTAGTGCTGCCCAACAGCATGCCAAAGTGGCTATGATCGACCTGGATGTTCAGTTTGGCGATTTGAGTATCATGGTAAACGTTAACCCTCGCAAGACTATTGCGGAAATGATGCAGGAGGGGGAAAAACCCTCCCGGGAAATGCTGGAAAGCTATTTATATGAGCGCTATGGAGTCCAATTGCTCTCAGCTCCCAACAAGCCAGAATTGGCAGAGATGGTTGTACCCCGACGCGTACAGGAGATTTTTGATATCTGCCGTCAGGAATATACCTATACTTTTGTTGACACACCTTCATTTATCGATGAATTATCCTTAACTGCCCTGGAACAATCTGACTTGATCTTGCTTATTATCACTCTAGACCTTCCTACCATTAAGAATGTCAAAAAAGGCATTGATATTCTTAAATCGCTACAGTTGCTGAACCGTGCCCGCTTAATATTGAACCGTTCCTCCGGTATAGCCGGTATTGAGCCCCACGATATAGAAAGGGTTCTGGATATGAAAATCAAAGGAGAGATTCCCAGTGATGGAAAACTGGTGGTGTCTTCCCTTAATCAGGGTATACCTTTTGTAAGAATGAATCCCAAAGCTCCCATTTCCAAAGGGATACAGTCATTACTGAGAGTCCTAGAATAACACCTTGGCAGGAGGTTTGGTCTAATATGTCTTTAATGAGTCGCCTGCAGGCACAGCAGCAAGTTGACAAATCAGTGGATGCGGTTCAGGTGAATCGTGAAATTACCGGAGCCAAATTTCAGGAACCGGTTTATTTTATCCATCGGGAAGTGATCAAGGAACTCGGGGGAGAATTGCAAGTAGGAGGGCGGGATGAAGAGCAGACTCAACAACTGGAGCAGCAGGTACAGCAAATAGCAGAAACATTCTTCGATCGCCAGACTCATTATTATACCAAGACAGATCGCGGGGAGATCTTGCGACAGGTCATGGATGAGATCATCGGCTATGGCCCTATTACGCCCCTATTAAGGGATGAGACCATCTCCGAAGTAATGGTGAATGGGCCCCAGCAGGTTTATGTGGAAAGACGCGGCAAATTGGAACTGACCCGGGTAGTTTTTCGTGACAATGAGCATCTGTACAACATTATCGAGAGGATCATAGCTCCTTTGGGTAGGAGAATCGATGAAAGTGCGCCCATGGTAGATGCGCGTTTGCCAGATGGTTCCAGAGTTAACGCTATAATACCTCCCCTGGCACTCAATGGTTGTGTGCTTACCATTCGTAAGTTTTCTTCCCAGCTGCTGAAAATAGAGGACCTGATCCGTAATGGAACCCTATCTGTACCTATGGCCAAATTTCTAGAAGCCTGTGTCAAAGGCAGGTTGAATATCGTAGTATCTGGTGGTACCGGAGCTGGTAAGACCAGTACCTTGAATATAATATCGTCGTTTATACCCATTGACGAGCGCATCATAACCATAGAGGATTCAGCTGAACTGGATCTACATCAAGAGCACGTGATTTCCTTGGAGACCAGACCGGCTAATATCGACAATCGTGGGGAAATAAACATCAGAGATCTGGTGCGCAATTCATTGCGTATGCGTCCCGATCGCCTGGTGGTTGGTGAGGTGCGCGGTGGTGAAGCCCTGGATATGCTGCAGGCTATGAATACCGGCCATGATGGATCACTTACTACTGGCCATTCCAATTCTCCCCGGGACATGATTTCTCGGTTGGAGACCATGGTTTTGATGGCGGGTATTGATTTTCCCATTCGAGCTATTCGTGAACAAATAGCTTCAGCTATCGATATTATTGTTCATCAGAGTCGCCTGCAGGATGGCAGTCGCAAGATAACCCATATCACGGAAGTCCTAGGCATGGAAGGTGATATTATCACCCTGCAGGATGTATTTATTTTTGACCGAAAAGGGCTGGATGATAGAGGGAAGGTCAAAGGTGTGCATCGGGCCACCGGTTTGAAGCCACGCTGCCTGGATAAATTGGTATCAATGGGGATAAATGTCCCGGATGAATATTTTCGGCCTGAATAAGGAGGAACTAGGATGCTTATACTCCTGTGCTGTACGGCGGGACTGGCTGTTTATTACGCAATATTCGCTGTGCTGCTGACCTTTTCCAAGAGAGGACGCTATCAGGAACGACTGGAAGCCCTCTTGGAACAGAATGATCAAACTAACCAAGACAGGCCACCTTTGGGCATTAAAGAAATAAACCAGATTGTGATCAAAAATGTTTCAAAGATTTTTGCCAGCCGCTCCGTAGTAAGTAAGATTCAACAGCAACTGCTGCAAGCCGGCATACCTCTTAAAGCGGAAGAGTATGTCTCTATTTGTTTTGGGTTGATAATATTATTGCCCATTCTTGTATATCTGCTTTCGCACAATTTTTGGTTGACGGTGATAACCATTATAGTCGGAGCAATTCTTCCGGGCATATACGTTAATCATCAGAAGGAAGTGCGCATGCAATTGCTTAACCAGCAGCTGGGAGATGCCCTGGTAATTATGGCCAATGCACTGCGAGCCGGGTTTGGTTTTCAGCAAGCCATGGATAGTGTGCGCAAGGAACTGCCTCCCCCCATATCAGCAGAATTCTCTTGGACATTGCGGGAAATGAATCTGGGCTTTAGTACCGAAGTTGCTCTGGAGAGTCTGAGTGCCAGAGTGCAGAGTGATGATCTGGATATGGTAGTCACCGGTATCATTATACAGCGACAGGTGGGAGGCAACCTGGCTCAGGTATTGGATAACATCTCCTCTACTATTCGTGAACGGGCCCGTATCCAGCGGGAGGTAAAAGTGCTGACGGCTCAGGGCAAGCTCTCCGGTATCCTGATTGCTCTGTTGCCCCTATTTCTAATTGCCGCTTTGCTGGTGCTTAACCCCGAGTATTTTAATGTTCTGATCAGTGATTCACGAGGAATTATCATGTTGATCGTGGCGGGTGTCTTGGAAATAGTCGGTTTTGTAGTTATACGGCGCCTAACCAATATTGACTTCTAAGGAGGATCCCCCAAATGGAATTTGTCATGATTTTACTGGTGGTTGGATTTGTCTCCTTCATGTTCATGGGGATCACTTATATCATCAAGCACGACAAGCTAGTGATCATAAACAGGTTGGAACAGGCGGTTGCCAGTGAAGATACTTCCCATTTGCCGCCTCTGTTTGATAAACCGCTACATGTCAGGGTAGCCGGGATTTTTTCTCCCCTTCTTAATCGTATAGCCACCCGTCTGGTTTCGGCCAATAAACGAGATATCTATGAAACCCGTTTGGCTGAAGCGGGCCATCCTTGGGGAATGAATGCAGACAGCTTTATTCTGGGCAAATATATACTCGTCGCAGTTTTGCTCGGTATTGGGATCCTGGGCAGAAATGTCACTTTTCTGGCGGTACTGCTCATTTTGAGTTTATTGGCACCTGATATGTTTCTCAAAAGCAACGAAAAGAAACGCAAAGAACAAATGCTCAAAAGCATGCCTGATATATTAGATCTCATAAACGTAAGTGTTGAAGCCGGCCTAGGATTCGATGCCGCTCTCCAGAAGGTCGTAGATAAAACCGAAGGGCCGCTCACCCAGGAGTTTGCTCACACTTTAAATGAAATCAATATTGGAAAGCCCCGCCGCGAAGCTCTGCGCGATATGGCGGATCGCATTAAAGTCGATGATATTAGTACTTTTTTAGGCTCGGTGATTCAGGCTGACCAATTAGGAGTGAGCATTACTAATGTAATGAGAATTCAATCTCAACAGGTTCGGGAAAACCGGCGTATGCGGGCCGAGGAAGCTGCCCAAAAGGCACCCATTAAGATATTGATACCCCTGGTTTTATTCATATTTCCTACTATTCTCGTGGTATTGCTGGGACCGGCGATAATATCCTTAATGGATAATCTGTAGGGAGGAAATGCATGCGTAAAGTACATCTGCGGACTGCTAGCGGTAGAGTTCTGGTTGACCAATGTATGCTAGCCAACACCTTTTTTGGCCGCCTAAAAGGCTTGTTGGGGAAAAAGGAATTATCCAGCAATGAAGCACTGCTGCTGATTCCCTGTGATATGATCCATACTCTGGGGATGAGATTCTCCATTGATGCCATTTTTGTTGATAAACAAGGTGAGATAATTAAAATTGAAGAGAATCTCAAGCCCCATCGCTTGGCCGCCCGGGTCAGAAATGCCCATAGTGTGGTAGAAATGGCGGCCGGTATGACGAAAAAATTGGGGCTTGTGCCTGGAGACACTTTGCGATGGTAATACTAAAAGACCTCTGCCGGGGCAGAGGTCTCAGACCGTCAAAAAAGGCTAAAAGCGGCGTTAAATCGGGCAGCCCGTTCAATCGACGTACGTTATGTACGCCTTAATCACGGGCTTCCCGGTTGCCTTGCTCTTATCCTTTTTTGCTCGCTCTGGCAGAGGTCTAAAAACTACTGGCTATTGTGCGCGTTATCTACAACTCAGGAGGCTTGCTCTTTCTTCTTTTGGGCCCTTGCACGAGTGGTTTTGTCCAAAATCATTTTCCTTAGACGCAGATGATGGGGGGTTACCTCCAGCAATTCATCGTTCTTAACAAACTCCAAACACTTTTCCAGTGACATTATGGTGGGAGGCACAAGTCTTAGGGCATCATCAGAACCCGATGCCCGGGTGTTGGTCAATTGCTTTTTCTTACAGACGTTAACAGTAATATCCTGGCTACGGGCATTTTCGCCTACTATCATGCCCTCATACACTTCAACACCTGGCTCGATAAATAGATTACCGCGTTCCTGAGCGTTATATAGGCCATAAGCCACTGCTGTTCCCGCTTCTGACGCTACCAGCGATCCTCGGTTTCTGCCGGGGATCTCACCACGATAAGCATCATAACCGTCAAAAAGATGATGCATTATGCCGGTGCCGCGAGTTTCCGTGAGGAATTCGGAACGATAACCAATCAAGCCTCTTGAGGGTATACGGATCTCCAGCTTAACCGAACCCGCCAGACCAGGTAACATGTTCAGTAATTCACCTTTTCTTCTACCGGTGGCTTCAATGACTGTGCCTACATAGGCTTCGGAGACTTCTACCTGCAGCACTTCCATGGGTTCCAGGATCATGCCTTGTTCCCGCTGCAGTATCACCTCAGGACGAGTAACTGCAAATTCATAGCCTTCCCGGCGCATGGTCTCAATCAAAATAGAAAGATGCAATTCCCCCCGACCCGAGACCTTGAAACAATCAGGTGAAATTTCTTCGACTTGCAAGGCCACATTGGACAATAATTCTCTATACAACCGATCACGCAGGTGGCGACTGGTTACATAGGTACCATCCAGCCCAGAAAAGGGACTGTCGTTTACCATGAAATTCATAGATATAGTTGGTTCATCAATTTTAACAAAGGGTACCGGTTCAATATTATCCGCATGGCAAATGGTATCACCAATGGTCAAGGAATCAATACCGGAAACGGCAACGATTTCTCCTGCAGCTACCATATCCTTCTCAGTGCGGACGAGTCCCTCAAAGCTATACAGGTTGGCAACCTTGATATGCTGCTCTTTTCCATCCGTATTGCAGACTATCACTTCTTCTCCTTTAGAAAGGGTTCCGCGCAGGACTTTACCAATACCGATCCTGCCCACATAATTGTCGTAGTCCAGGGAAGCGATGCTGAGCTGCAGTGACCCTTCTTCATCTCCCTGAGGTACAGGAATATACTCAACTATTGCATTAAACAGTGAACTGAAGTCCTCAGGTGTATCTTCTACATGCTTAATGGCATAGCCGTTGCGAGCTGATGCATATAAAATAGGAAAGTCCAATTGTTCATCATCAGCACCTAGTTCAATGAATAGATCCAGTATTTCATCAGCAACTTCCAACGGACGAGCATCAGGACGATCCATCTTGTTGATAACTACTATCGGTTTCAGCTTAGCCTCCAATGCTTTCCGCAACACAAAGCGGGTTTGAGGCATGGGGCCTTCGGAAGCATCGACCAATAAAAGTACGCCATCGACCATTTGCACGATGCGTTCAACTTCACCGCCGAAATCAGCATGACCAGGGGTATCGACCACATTGATTTTATAATTTTTCCAGCGAATACTGGTGTTTTTCGATAAAATGGTAATGCCGCGCTCGCGCTCCAAATCACCACGATCCATGATGCGGTCAGGAACCTTCTGATGCTCCCCGAAGCAGCCGGATTGTTTTAGTAACTGATCAACCAGAGTGGTTTTCCCGTGATCCACATGGGCGATTATGGCAACATTACGCAACAAATGTTTGTTCATAGAACATCCCTTCTATAAATATAGAGTCAAGCACAACATTAAAATTATACCAGCCTGGAGTCGAGGATGGGTAGTTTTTTCTGTTGAAAAGATGAAAAAAGTCTGATGGGGATCAGACTTTTGGGGTTAGTGGTTGGAGTATGGTTGGCCTTTCGGGTGATTTCTGAAATAATCCCTGCGGGATTATTTTGTATCTCAGACCCTCAGGCACTCCTTATTTTAATCCCCCTACCCACCCCACACGTTTAATGGGTGGTTGGAGTATGGTTGGCCCTGCGGATTGCTTTTGTTTTAATCCTTGCGGATTAATTCCTGTTTCACATCCTTGGGCACTCTTTATTTCAATCCCCCTTTGGGGGATGCTTCAAATCATTGGTT
>DBRE01000070.1 GCA_002305535.1 Syntrophomonas sp. UBA1376 | reverse complement strand
TAAATTGCTGTTTTTCCTGTTCTGTAGCAGGGCGAATATGCTCTTGCTCGCAGAAAGGGCATTGGGTTACTTTACTCACTCTAAAAAACATGAGGCCACAGTTTTCACAAATATAAACTATATGTTTTCCCCCTCCTTCATTGGCTGAAAGCCCATCAAAAATCCGGGAATGCGATTCCACGGTTTCAGCAAAGTCTGGTTGTAAAGCATTACCGACTGATGGTAGATATCCAGGCTGCGGGAGAGAATGGATTTGGAATCCTGCTCCTCAGGGCCGCCCCTGGTCTGCAGGTGGTTTTTGCGGCAGGCGGCCAGTTGACTTACGGCGCTGTTCACGGTATCTGTTCTGGCTCTAAGCTCCCGGTGCACCACCCAAAACCACAACACTATAAATGCTGCGGTACTGATGATGGAAATCACACAGGCGATCATGGCAGTCAGGCTTCATTTCTCCTTCCCTTTTAGGCTTGCTACCTGAAAATCAAATTTTTGCTACTCTATTATGGTAATTATTTCTACAAAAAAGTTTGCGTTTGCCTGAAATGTATGTTATTTCGACCTGAAATGTAAAATGTTACTGGCAAGAGAGGGGCATTCATGGTAAATTTATACTGATTTTAATAGCCGCGGAAGGTGAGAAGATTTGAAAATTGCAGTTTGTGATGATAATTCGCAGGAACTTGAACGAATTTCATCTTTTATAGATACATATAAGTGTGAGAGTAAAGTACCGCTAACATACAAGACCTGTCAAAGCGCCACAGATCTTATCTCAAGTATGAGCAGTGGAGATTACGATATTTTGCTTCTGGATATCCTGATGCCGGGGATAAACGGAATGCAGGCAGCTCACGAAATCCGGGCCTTTGATGCGGGAGTTAAAATTGTCTTTCTGACCTCTTCACCGGAATTTGCAGTGGAGAGCTACGCGGTCAAGGCCTATGACTATATCCTCAAGCCGGTGTCCAAAGACAAGCTTTTTTCTATACTGGATGCAGTTATTGCGGAGGAACTAAAACCACTGGAAGGACTGACCATCAAAACCCAGTCGGGCGTGGCCCGCATTTTATTCTCTCGGCTGGCTTTTGTGGAAATCATGAACAGAAAGCTCTATTTTCATCTGGCAGACGGCAGTGTACGTGAGGTTTCGGCTTCTCTGGCATCGTTTGAGGAAGAGCTGCTCGCCCGCGCTGAGTTTGTCAAGGTGCATCGCTCTTATATTGTCAACCTTTGGCAGGTGGGTGAGCTCAGGTCAAAGGAGCTTATCACCCATGCCGGAAAAACCGTACCGATTTCCCGCCTGCTTTATGGGAAGGTACGCGAGGCCTATATGAGGCATCTGTTTCTGGAAAAAGGGGTGGAGTGATGGCTGTTTATCCAAGCTTTTTAATAGACACAACCATCCTGTTTGGCATTTGTGCGCAGATGCTTCTCTTAGATATTCGTATCAAAAACCTCGAAGGTAGTCGACGCATATTTTTTGTGGTTGGAAATCTGCTGGTTCTGGCGGTGAATACTGTACTTTACCTAATTTTGCCTACAGATCAGTACATGAAGCTATATGTACTGGTCGTTCACGTTCCTATCTTTTTCATTTTTTGGATTACAGCCAAAACCTCCGCTATAAAAGTAATTTTCGCCTTGTTTACCGCAGTTTTTTTGATATACCCGGCCAATATGGTGCTGACCCTCGTTTCACAAACTGCCAAATGGCTTTATCCGGCAGGATTTTATATTGCATACATTGCCGCGTGCGCGGTTACACTGCTGGTTATTGACCGCTTTTTCAAACCAAACTTCAATTATTTAATTAAAAACTATAGCGCACCTAGTTTTATAAAGCTTTGCTTGCTTCCGTTAGCGTATTATATAGCCAACTATTGGCTGGGACTGTATAACTTTGCCGCTGTCAAGTCTGCAGAAGTTTTTTCGCTGCGCACTCTTATCTTTATAATCACGTTTACCGCGTATGTTCTGATTCTGGATATCGCAAAATCCGCTCGTGAAAAGGAAGCCTTGCAGGGAGAAAAGATAGCTTTATCCTTGCTGTTGGAAAGCGCTGATCAGCAGTTGTCTGCCCTGCAAGCCACACAAGAGCAGGCCGTCATATACCGCCATGACATGAAGCATCATCTGGCTCTGATTGAGGGATATCTTGCCGATGGAGACCTTGAAAAGGCGGACAAATATATAAGGCTTGCACAGGCGGATATCGAAGATATCACCCCCAACCATTATTGTGAGAACAACACCGTCAATCTGATTTTGTCCTCCTTTGCCGCGAAAGCGAAAAGTAGGGGAGTTGTTCTTGCAGTGGAGGCAGGACTGCCAGATTCTCTGGCCATTTCCGAAACCGAGCTGTGCGCCCTGCTGTCAAACGGCTTGGAAAACGCCATAGAGGCTGCTGCACAGGTTGCCGATGAACAATTCAGAAAAGCAAGAATCAGCTGCCAAACCCACAAGGGCAATTTGCTGATTTTTATAGAGAACAGCTTCACGGGTGAGGTGGCAATGGAGAACGGTTTGCCGCAAAGCCGCCGTGAGGGGCATGGCTTTGGGGTTAAGAGCATAGTCATGATTGCTGAGAAATATAAAGGCTACTGCTCCTTTGAGGCAAAGGGCGAGATATTTACCCTGAGAATTGTGCTGCCCCTTAACCAATAAATAGCCCCAAAAGCCCAGAGCTAAGTTATTTCCGCTATATCGACACGACTGTATCAACGTGATCCATCCGTGGCAACATGTACCGCCCATTCACCAAAATACGGTGTTCTTGTAGCGGTACCGTCAATAATTTTCGTAAATTCTACTTGCCGCCTAGTAACCGGTACAACCAGCAACCATCGTGGTTGCTTCTTCTTTTTGTGTCTCGCAAAATACTTTATTCATCAGACTGCCCATGGTGGTAATATAGATCTTCTTGTATCACAGATGTTGTCAATAACCCCGTCCCCCCGACACAGACAATCGGTGCACAGAGGCAGACATAGCCTAATTAACAGGGGGCTCTGCTCCTGCGAATTTAATCTTCGTTATTTTTTTTAGGTTGCAGTAATTCTATTAAGCTATCCAGTTTGTTAATCAATTGCTTTCTATCGTCATTTTGTTTCTTAAGATACCAGATTAGCAGTACCACAATAACAAGCGGTATCAATATGTTTACTAGTGAATAGAATAAAACAAACGGATTTAAGTAGGCAGTGTTACTACCTGCAAACCAAACAGGAATAGGAGTATTCATTCCCAAAACCTCCTTTACAGATACGGATGGTTACTTAATAACCATCCGCATTTTACATAAGAATTTATAATAATGTCATGAGCTAAGCTGCCCTACATTTTCACTTGGTGCTGGAATACCTGAAAAGACATTCCAGCATCGAAAACAAAAATAATCATTTTTCTCCTTGGCTATGAGCTGCTCCTCCTCCCGCCTGAATAACTATATCATGATAAGGATAGCCCCATGACATGGCCTGCCCAGCTATATACTGCACAAATCTACCTTCTACATACTTATAATATGATGTTGGACTCAAAAAGTATGCTTGATTGCTATTGATTCCTTCGTAAGACCATCCTGTATACAATGCTTTTCCACTCGTACTAGGACTAACAGTTGTTATTTGTGTAGAATCCCAAGCCCAATAAATATCACATGTAAACGAAAAAATCCTCATTCCTCCAAGACCATGCCCATAATAAGTCCATATCTTCCGATTGTTACCAGGTGTATACCTCAAATTTTCTTGCTTGGTATCCTTTTCGATGGTATCCCTTGCAATAGTCTGATTAATTTGCATTTTAATTCTATTGCCCAATTCGGAATCGAGAATAGAAATAAGGTCAACTATGTCCTTATTCCATATAATATCTTCTCCTTTATCCTTTTTATCTGCCACCTTTTTAAAATGATTAATAATTGCCTTATTNNTCAGCATCGTTCATTTCCAAATACTTTTCTTTTAAATTATTGTACTCTTGTTCATTTCCTGGTTCTGAGGTTCCATACGCATAAATTCCTAACAATGCCTCACGAGGAATTTTATTAAAATCTTGAGCTAAGATTAATGACCTAGCTTTTTCATTATCCTCTGCATATGCAACTGTAGTAAATCCCAAAACCAAACACAATACCCCCACAAAAAGTAACATTCTTTTCATAATAATACCTTCTTTCACATATTTTTTGTTTTCCATATAAGCTATTCAAATGCAAGCTGCATCAAACTTTTGAATAACCTCTCCACATCACAATCATTGACCTTTCGCTTTTACAATAAGACTTTTAACAAGCGGAAAAGGTTGACAACTGTTTCGAATTTCTTGTCAACCTTTTCCTGCCTAAAATGTTCTATTTATTAAATTGTTGAAGGGTGGAATGTTCATGAAAAAAGAAATGAGGTTGTCCGCCATTTTCCTATTGCTTACAGTAATTGGTTTATGTTTTGTTTTTTCGGGGTTTGCATGGGCTGAAGAAGTGCTACCCCCACCTCCACCAGAAATAATGTCTCGTGAGGCCCACCAGAGCATCGTCGTCAACATTCATAAGGATACTGCCAAAGCCGGAACATCACTGATAAAAAAATGGGTCTGCGGGATAACGAACCGTAAAGATGGAACCGTTGCCATTATGGGACAAACCGATACCTATGGCACTGTGGAATATCTGGACGCTAAAATCTATTTACAACGCTGGAATGGCTCGAAATGGGCAGATGTAATAAATCGAACTTATAGTAACAACAATAGCTCTTCTGTCAGCGGCTCATCTAATATCTCCGTGGAAGCAGGATATTACCGAGTCAGAGGCGTTCACAGCGCTCGAAATTCAGGAAATTATGATTTCCAATCCTCGGTATCCGAAGCTATTTGGATACCATAAATAAAATTTAAGAAATCACCAGAGGAGGGACACCAGTTCCCTCCTCTCCTTTAATGCTTAGCAAGTTTACATGGAAACAGCTATTTCTATTGCCTGTTCCGCATTAAGATTCCCTGACAACTCGCATAAAATATGTCCATCGGTAATCCAGGTTAAGCTTACCGAACCATCATTAAAGGTAATGATATTTCCTTCATACCCGCCCACCTGAATTTTTTCGGCTTTTCCCTGCTGAGCATTTATGTTGACCGATAATGCAAAGTTATCGCCGATTTCGGTTTGGGTCAGCATCAATGCAGCGTCTTCTGCTTGAAAATACATAATAATTTTGCACTGTTCATCATAAGGGCTTTTTTCCACACCCGCGAATTCAAATCCTGGGGGCAGATAACGGGGAACCAATATTTCGAAAGGGACGCCGGGCTGGATGGCGGCAATTTCCGCTTCCAATTTATCGGGTAAATGAGGGCGAGGGGAACTGTCGGTGAAATTTATATTTATATTATTTCCAAACTTTATTATAGTTTGGATCAGTTGCTCTTTAAAAGCGTATAGCGGACCGGGAAACAGTATCGTACCGGAGAAGGCCAGGAGCGCAACTACCAAAACGGCTATATTAAGGATGCGCCGCTGTCTTTTCTTTTTATGAGCCTGGTTTCTAGCCATTTTTTCAATGATTAGTTGTTCGATTTCACTTATGGGATGATTAAATTCAATCTCAGAATTTTGAAGAGACTTACTTAAAAATTCATCAAACTGATCAGGGCTCATTTTTCTTCACCTTCTCCTCCAGCCAGGCACCCAAGATCGTTGTATAATTTAGAACGAGCACGAAAGAGTTGTTTTTTGACAGTCCCAATGGTTACCTTTAAAGCAAATGCGATGTCTTTCTCTTTCATATCCAAATAATAACGCATAATGATTATTTTTTGTTCTTGAGAAGAAAGTTGGGAAATTGCATCTTGCACTAGTTTTTGTATTTCCTGGCGTTCTATCATGTCTATGAAAAATTCATCCTGAGGAAGGGCAGGAATATGATGAGCCAACTCCGGCATAGCTACCGTTCGCTGTTTGGTTCTGTGATGGGTTTTGACCAAATTAACAGCTATGGATACCAGCCAAGAAAACATCCTATTGGGATCCTTTAGTTGGTGAAACTTGTCTATGGCCCTGGCAAAGGTCTCTTGTGCAATATCTTCAGCCAGATAACGGTCCCCGGTCAAATAATAAACAAAGTTCAAGATTCTGGGATAGTAGTTTTGGATAGCTAAATGCCAAAGGGAATTTTCACCCCAGTCCGGTTCTTTGGGCATAATCGGTCTCCTAAATCGACAGAAATATTGGTTAAGATCCAAATGAAGTCTGGATATAAATTCTATTATTTTATACTTTATCATTTTTTTGTAAGAAAAGATCAACTTAACCAATAAATTCTTTTATTCGTCATTTCCGAAAAACGAAAAACATGGGTGCAACCGCTTGAAAGGATCCTTATATGCCCATTGGAGTAAGCTTCGCAGTAACAATGTCATTGAAAGACTGAACCGGGAGATCCGGCGAAGAACCCGAGTAGTCGGCACTTTTCCGGATGGGAATTCCGCGTTAATGCTGGTCTACGCCCGGCTCAGACATGTAGCCAGTAAAGCCTGGGGAACCAAGCGCTACATGAGCATGACCCACCTGGAAGAGATGCAACAAGAGGCAACCCCTCAGGTTGCCGGCTAACTATCGGCCACTAAGCGGCAATTCAATTTTGCGCAAAACTATTGACGGCATCCCTGGGAAATGACTTCCTTTAGCGTAATTGTGGTTACTGTTTTCATAATGTTCCCCTTCCTATTTGCAATTCTTGGATATAAAACAGGTATGGCAGCCTTTTCAACTGCCATACCTGTTAGTAAATTCATAAGCTATTGGAACATAAAATTATTTTAAACATAAAAAACGTTTTACCTCTCGGAAAAGAGATAAAATAGATTATAAATAAATGGTCGGAGTGACTGGATTTGAACCAGCGGCCTCTACGTCCCCAACGTAGCGCTCATACCAAACTGAGCTACACCCCGACGCAAAGACTATTTTATATCAGAATCACCGCTTTCGTCAAGGCCTTGACTTGTTGTAGTTCGCCTTTTCAGGGAACTCCTGACCAGGCAGGTTAATAATACGGCTTCTAGCGATCCCAATGCATGATCTCTATTATGTTCCCTTCCGGATCCCGGGCATATACGGCGGTCAAGGTGCCTACACCTACTTGGTTATGAATGAGCTGTCCCACGGTCTTTCCGCCCTGTTGCAGTAGTTTATCCAATACATCCTCTACTGAGTCCACTTCAAAGGCCAAGTGGGAGTAGCCAGGGCTATTTACGACGGGCTCATTGTTTCCTGGTGCCGCTGGTTCATACTGAAATATTTCCAGGGTGGGGCCATCAGTATAGCCGGGTAGGCGCAAATGAACGCCTCGTATACGAACATTATCTATGCCTGACAGTTGATCAGCCCACAAACCATGCAGATCGCGTTCCGGAGGTGCTATCTGGCAGTCAAATACATCCATATAGAATTGGGCTAAGCTTTTCCAATCACGGGCAATAATGTTGGTGTGTACGTATTTCATCTGCTGTTACCTCTTCTACAATTCTGTTTTGGCTATCGGCAGCTGCCAGTCTGTTACTCAATTTTATCCAAACCAAATTTCTGATGAAGAACCTGAACGGCTTCCCTAATGTGTTCTTCATCAATCACACAGGATACTTTGATTTCCGAGGTGCTTATCATATGAATGTTGATGTCAGCATCAGCCAGAGCCTCGAACATATCCGCTGCTACACCAGGATTGCTCTGCATTCCTGCTCCTACGATGGATACTTTGGCCACATTGTTTCCGTACACCATTCCCGAAGCTCCGATCTCTTTCACTAGTTCTTCCACTACCGGAACAGCTTTATGCAGATCGTCATCCTCGATGGTGAAAGCAATATCATTACGATTATCCCGCATGGCGCTCTGAATGACCATGTCCACATTTATCCTGGCATTGGCAAGCCCACGAAATAGTGCCTTGGCTACTCCCGGCTGGTCAGGTACATCAAAAATAGCAAACCGAGCACAATTCAAGTCATGAGCAACCCCGGTAACGATTCTCTGTCTTTCCATATTGCTAACCTCCGTAATAATGGTTCCATAATGATCACTAAAACTGCTTAAGATCTCCACATCAACCCCATAGAGCATGGCAAATTCAACAGCCCGGGGCTGCATTACCCCGGCACCTAGACTGGCCAGTTCCAGCATTTCATCGTAAGAAACCGAGGTTAGCTGGCGCGCCTGGGCTACAATACGTGGATCAGCAGTAAAAACACCATCTACATCGGTAAAGATCATGCAACGTTCTGCCTGCAAAGCCGCAGCTAGGGCCACAGCACTGGTATCTGAACCACCTCGGCCCAGGGTGGTAATATCCCCCTGAGGAGAAAGACCCTGAAATCCGGCAACAACTACTACTCTTCCATTATCTAATTCCTGCTGTATCCGTTCTGGATCGACATTGATAATACGTGACTTACTGTGATTAGCATCACTTTGCACCCCAGCCTGCCAACCGGTAAGTGATATGGCTTCACAATCCATGTTGCTCAAGGTCAAAGCCAGCAGCGAGGCTGATTGCTGTTCACCTGTAGACAGCAGCATATCCATTTCCCGACAGCTCAGCTCGGAACCTGCTTGTTTGGCCAGTTCTATGAGGTCATCGGTGGTATCTCCCATGGCAGATACTACCACTACCAGGCCTTGGCCACCCTCTCGCAAGCCTTTGACCCGTTCGGCTACGTTCCTGATTCGCTCCATGGTCGCCACCGAACTCCCCCCGAACTTTGCCACTATCAAACTCAAAATTCTCACTCCCTAGTTAATTTAACCTATATGTCTAATCATCGAGCACCTCGGCTCCCTTATTGTCTATCTGCAAATGCCAGGCCTTACTAGCCACCCCGGCATCCTGGAAAGCTATCTGCATAGCTTGAGCGACTCTTTCCTGCTCATCGATCCCGCAAAAGGCTATGATAGAAGGTCCTGCCCCACTAAGAGCTGCTCCTAACGCTCCGTTGTCATAAGCGGCATTTAGAACCTGATCAAAACCAGGTATGAACCGCTTGCGTAAAGGTTGATAGATTTGATCATCCATAGCCTTTTGAATATTGCTGAAATCCCCATTGTGCAAGCTAGCCAGCAGGAAACACGCTCTTTGCAAATTGCCAATGGTGACCTGCAGATCAATTTTTTCAGGAAGTACTGAGCGGGAGATCTCCGTAGACAGTTCGAATTCCGGTACCAATACCACTACAGTCATTTCAGTGGGTAAATGAAGCTTCTGGTAGTAGACCTGATCATTATATAGCATAGCGGTGGTCAAACCGCCTTTCAATGCCGGAACAATATTGTCTGGGTGTCCTTCCATTTCAACAGCTAAGGCCAAAATATCCTCCTCAGCCAAGGGTTTTCCCAGTAGTTGATTGGCTGATACCATACCAGCTACGATCGCTGCTGCACTACTCCCCAGTCCCCTGCCCACAGGAATATCATTATGAATACTCAATTTCAGCGCAGGTTTATTATCGGTTACCTCTAACACCCTATTCGCAGCCTGCCAAACCAGATTGTTCTGGAAATGCCCGGTTACTTCCTGAGCTCCTGCACCGGTAAACTCAATTATGTTGTCCCCAGACCAATCTAGTTCAACCTGCACATATAGTGCCAAAGCTAGCCCCAAAGTGTCAAAACCAGGCCCTAAATTAGCACTAGTCGCTGGAACTCTTACCTTTATCATGGTAGACCCCCTGGTCAAGCCTTTACCCGCTGAGTGCCTTCTAAGCGAATAACACTGTTTATCTCACCCACAATGCTCATCCCGCTTAGTATTGCCAAGGCATCACGCAGCCCTTTTTCGCGCACTCGGTGAGTTATCATGATCAGTTCCGCCAGGTCATCATCACTGGACTTCTGCAGAACCGTGGCAATACTAACATCATTATTGCCAAATACGCTAGCTATTCCCGCCAATACTCCAGGACGATCGGTAACTGTCATGCGGATATAGTATTCTACTTCCAGCTCATCAATGCTCAATATCGGCTTCTGTTCATAACAGGTACATCCGATGCGGCCATTAGTGTGGTGATTCAAATTGCGCACTATTTCAATGATGTCACCCACCACTGCACTGGCGGTGGGCATTTGTCCGGCACCTCTTCCAAAGTGCATGATCTCCCCTACCGCATCTCCTTGAACAAAAACTGCGTTAAAAACATCATTTACTGCTGCCAGAGGGTGATTGACCGGTAGAAACGCCGGATGCACTCGGATTTGTATGCGCCCAGATTCATCTTCTTTGGCAATAGCCAGGAGTTTGATCACAAAGCCCAGTTCACGGGCATAGCGAATGTCTTCAGCTGTTATACCGGTGATCCCTTCTACATATACATCATTCAAGGTTATCCGGCTGTTAAAGGCTATGGAAGAAAGAATAGCTATCTTACGAGCAGCATCCAGGCCAGAAACGTCAGCAGTAGGATCAGCTTCCGCATATCCCAATGCCTGTGCTTCCTCCAGAACCTGCTGATAATCCAGGCCTTCCCGGCTCATTTTGGTCAATATGTAATTGGTGGTTCCATTCAATATACCAATTACCTGCTGGATCTGATTGCCGGCTAATGACTGTTTCAAGGGATAAACAATGGGGATCCCCCCACCTACACTGGCTTCAAAATAGAAATCCACCTGATGCTCTTCCGCGGTCTCAAAAAGTTCTTTGCCCTTTACGGCGATCAAATCCTTGTTGGCGGTAACCACATGCTTACCGTGACGCATAGCCTGCAGAATATAATCGGCAGCTGGTTCGATGCCCCCCATCAATTCTACAACTATATCGATTTCCGGATCATCAATAATATCTTGGAAGTTGCTGGTAATGCTTTGGGGATCGATCCCTAAAGCCAGGCACTTTTCCACATCACGTTCCATGACCCGGCGAATGACTATTTCATCACCACTGCGCTGGGCAATGGTGGAAGCATTCTTCTCCAGCAGTTTTACAACTCCGGATCCTACGGTTCCACATCCCAGTAAACCAATCTGTATCATCTATTGCCCCTCCTGAATAAATATCAACTCTTGCCAACCACTTCAACATTCAGTACTCCCTCCAGAGCCTGTAGTTGATTAAGCATCTCTTCTACTGATACGGACATCTCGTCAATATTGAGAGATAGTGTAACATAGGCGACCCCATGCAGAGGTAGGTTTTGATTGATAGTCAATACATTGGCCTGCAGCGCAGCCACACAATTGAGTACCCCCGATAGGATACCGGAAATATGGCGCAGAAGCAAGGAAATGTTCAGTATACTCATGTTTTCCGCATTGAAGAAGGAAAACACGCCATCCTTGTACTTATAGAAGGTACTGCGGGCCATACCCAAGCGTTCCACCGCTTCTATTATGCCTTTAACTTCACCACTGGCCAGCATTTCCTTGGCCAGGGCAGTTTTCAATATGGATTCCGGAAGGATATCCTCCCGCACCAGGTAGAATCTTTTCTCAGCTTTAACCATAACTCCCTCTGTCTTCCCCAGGCGGATTTATTTCTTCGCGATACGGACATTATAGCATGAGGTGTAAAGGCTGGCAATGGAAAAGCTGAAAAGTTGCAGTCTGTAACAAAGGTAACCCAGCCCAACAAAAGTGTCTCAATAATTCCAATCTTGTATTTGAAGATTGGCAGAGGACAGATCGAGCCGTATAATTAGAAAAACAACTATATAAACATATATAGAAAAGGAGATAGCCATGAAGAAAGTCATTCTGATTCTTTCCATCGCTCTTTTCTTACTGACAGGCTGTGGCAATAATGACATCGACAATAATATAGTTTTTAATGCCACCGTCGAAAGTATCCAAGATAACAGCATTATGGTAACAACTACCGATGACGTAGGCTTTGATAAAGCCAGCGTTGGTTTTGATGAAAATCTTGAGATCCCCTTTGATCTGGTTGCAGGACAAATAATCGAGATTGAAGCTCTGCCTGAGATTCGCGAGAGCTATCCGGTGCAGATTACAGCAGTGAATATAAACTTACTGGAAGAACCAAACCAAAATAGCTACATTAAAATAACCGCCCAGGAAGCGCAGGAAATGATGGGCGAGGATGTAATCATCCTGGACGTACGCACTCAGGCCGAGTTCGCTGAGGGGCATATCCCCAATGCCCTTCTGCTTCCCGATAATGAGATAAAGCAAAGAGCGGAGGAACTGCTACCTGACAAGGAGCAGACTATTCTCGTGTATTGCCGCAGCGGTCGTCGCAGTGAACTGGCGGCCAAAGAATTGATCCAACTGGGCTACACCAACGTTTATGATTTCGGTGGCATACTCGACTGGACTGGAGACGTGGTGAAATAAGCGAGAGACAGATCCCACTAGGCAGACTGGTATTGATATGGGATGTGCGGACTCCAGGCTAAGACTGGTTACACAAAAAGGTGGGTGTATATTTCTTCGTCACTGGCTGCAGATATGAAGCAGTATTGAGTGGTTAAGCTAGATATTTTCTCAATAATATCTTCTTGGGCGAGTGGAGATACTATCACACCGGTATCTGGTCGGAGAACAAACCCCTCCGACCATCCAACACAATCCATTAGGACTGTTTCTGGATCCGGGTTTGTAAACTTGAGTATATTAACGTCTAAACCCAAATCTTTTAAGAAGTTCATCTGTTTCCGCAACCTGTGCATTATAAGCCGAGGGTAATTGTCAAATCCAAATTTGGATACAGCCTTCTTTTCCAATAGATTGTTAAAGGTCTCACCGATAATAACGGAAATCATGGTAAGCAGTCTGGTTTTCTCGCCATCTTCAATCGTGGTTCCCTTGAAGGCATCAATTATTAAAAACCCTTGGATCTGATCGTGGTGACTGATGGGCACCACCAGCGATTGTTCAGTATCCTCTTGTTCAAGAAAGCTGCCAAGAACTGTACTACTGATACTATTAAGCTTGCTGCTCACCTTCGCATCAAGTTTCATATCACCTTGTAAGAGCTCCCATCCATCCGAATCCTTCCCAATTATCGACATCGACTCCACGCCTAAACCAAGGTTTAAGGCGGAGGCCAGTAATTGGCAGAAGTCTTCGATGCGCTCTGCTTGCCGTATGGTGGTGAGAACCTCCTGAATAGCATACAAATTCTGTAGGCTTTCATCCAGCATAGCGTTAGTTGTTTCCAGCTCTTTCAGGATCAAGGCATTTTCAATTGCTATGGTAATGGAATTGATCAAAAGAGTTAGTAGTTCTTTATCGGTCTGGTCATAGGACTGACCGGTCACCCGAGTGGATAAACTTATAAAACCGTAATAATGGTTCTCGCGGGCCAACTGCGCTATCAGGACAGGCTGCAGCTGTTCTTCGAGGCTTGCAAAATCAGGGAATAGAGTTAAGAACTCCTCTTTTTGTTCTGGATCTTGGTAGTCTATCAATAAATGCCTCATGGGTAAGCTGATAGGGGGAGAATTGAATAGGTATTCCATCCTATCGATGGTATGGATCGATTTCACATTGAAAAGCTTAAAGTTATCGTCCAGAGAGTTCTTAAGTACCACGGCACTGATGGATGACTGAAATATTTCCATAACCATATCCAAGGCAGATGACAAAGTGTCAGCCAGATTATTATTGGAAAAAATGATCTGAGCAGCATGGTAGAGGGTAGTAAGAGAATAGACTTTCTGATCCAGGGCTTGGTTGGTAAGCATTAGGTTTTCCCTGGCATAGTTGAATTGAACTGCATGATTGATCGTATTGCTCAGGGCTATCAGGCTAGTCTTGTCAGCATCATCAAACCTACTGCTCTCACAGGAAACACAAATGATCAAATAGTCTTGATCACCGTAAGAAACAGGTGCCAATAGATAGGATGACCATTGGGTCAGGGCAGCATAGTTGAACTGCCCCAGTTGTTCCTCGGTCAAATCACTCAGGAAAGACGGATAAGTCTTGAGATTCCAGTTCCGTTTGAAAGGTTCTGTTTCTAGTCGAAAACCTTCGAATTCCTTGATATGAACGCCTTTGGCATAAACGGGCCGATAGTAGGATCCATCAGCTTTCAAGGCCACTGCTGCCGGCAACAAAAACAGCTCTGAAATGATCTCCATGTATAACCGGATCAGCACTTCTATACCATAAGGCTCAAATACATTGTTTATAGTGCTAGCGAAAAAGCTGATCTGATATTTTAACTTGGATTGAGTTTTAACCATGTCAGGCAGAGAATCTATGGCATTCTTGATGCTCAGCAATTGCGTACAAGAAGATGCAAACTTTCTCAGTTCAGAGAGTTCAACTTTTTCGGCCGAAAAAAGAAAGTAAGCGTATATATGACCATCCGATCCCGCAAATTTGATGAGATTGTTATAATGGGGGAATTCATTGCTGATTGCAATGTCTCTTGCCAGCGCAGGCAATTCTGCAAATAGGGCGGCTCCATCTGTATAGCTCAATGAGGTCGGCAATGCGCCGATCACTTCTACTACTTCCAGATCGCTGGAACAGTTTGTGACAGGCACCAGCAGCAAAGCATCCTGGGGATGGAACATATTATCGAAGTTATGAATTATTTGCCTATAGAGCAGATTAGAAGTTATGATCTCCGCTGCCTCAAAAAGGTTCTGCATAATAGTGACTCCTCAAAATTTCTAAGAGTTTTGCATAATCAACTTCAAAATCATCATGAAACTTGTAAAGTGTGATCCTGAGCGACAGCAAGGGATCCACGGCACATACAGGGCTCTTTACCATGGCTCAGAGTAACAGCCTGGAAGGATTGATGAATCATACAAAAATCCTCATCGATCAATTGCTTAAAACAATGATGCGCTGCTCATGCTGATCAAAATACATGGTTACGTTTTTAACAGGTGTCTCCAGTCTGAGTTGTTTTCCTTTGATAGCCACACATACATCCTGGTCAACCCTACTGCGGACTTCAATCATTCCTTCACCTTTGGTAGTTCTCAGCAATAAGGCTAGGTAACGGTTTTCTTCTTTCAGGTGGTCTATCCGTTCCGTCTTGGATACATATTGGGGCAGCATGGTTTTAAGAGTTGCAATTGATTGGGCGTCTTTCTTTTCACCAAGCAGTCTTATTTTTACTGAGTCAGAACGCAATTCTTCTTCCAAATCTTTAATTTCCTGACTAATTTCCTTCATGCGTACATAAGTAGTATTGCGACTAGTTCCCTTTACTGATAAATTCATCCCCTGATGAGATTGGATAGCGTTGACTCTTATTTGGGTGCCGGCATTGATCTGGTTGGTACCCAGCAGCCGTCCTCGCATGCCTTGAATAAGCACAGCGTTACCCGCATTTATATCTGAACGAATGATATACTCATTTGACACTATATTCTTACGAGCTTCTACAAAGGCTTCTTGAATAAAGCGGGCTTCAACATTGTTATAGGCCTGCACCACCGCCTTACCAGTGCCAATAATGCCTGCATGGACAAATACCGAACCTTTATGAGAGATAACAGTTGCATCTTCGATACATCCTATGATCTCCACGTCTTCTTCAGCTTCAACTCGAAAACCAGTAAGCACATTTCCAATGATCTTCACCTTGCCGGGGAAATCAATATTGCCAATGGAAAAATCAACATCACCTTTTACAGTAAACATGCGGCTAACTGACACTTTGCCCATCTGCCAATCGAGAGAACCATTATATTCAGCGGTAGCTATATTGTCTTCAATAACGACTCCTTTACCAACTCTAAAAGGCTTGTTTTTACCTGGTACAGGATGAAGAACTTCGCCAAAAATATTGTAACCCGGTGTTCCCTGGGTAGGAGGAACACGCTCCGCTAGTATATCTCCTTGTTGAACCTCAATGATATTTCCCAATTCATAATAATCAACATTGCCATCTTGGGTCATTTGAGGTTTGAAGTCGGGCTTTTCATACTTGTAGGTAACAACTGCATCCTGTCCAGGAACCGAACGCACTCCTGCGGCTATTAACTGTTTTTGAATTCGACCGGAAGTGCTGCAAAGTGACTTTATCGCTTCAACGTCTATACCGTGGGTTATACCTTCTTCTTCAAGAAGCAGGTAAATATCTTCCGGCATCACCTTTACGTTTTCCTGGGGCTGAAGACTGAGAAAGGCGTACATCTTATCGGGCGATACATTTACGGTGATACCATTTCTTTTGACCGACATCCATGCTACCCCCTTGAAAATACACCACCATACTTTTAATGCACCGCAAAGGTGCTGAATGATCAATAAATAGTATGAAAAGCAACCGAAAATTTGCCAAGTTATGAAACATTTCTACAAATTTCTTATAACTCCTTGTTTAGTGGGCATTATTTCAGGACAATAGTCGCCAAAATAGGTCATATGGAAGATAGGGAAGATTACTTTGTAATGTAGTTCAGTGTTATTTAGAAAAACAATAAAAGCGCGTAAGTCCTGATCTCGGGGAATTACGCGCTCTTATGGTTTTGCCTCTATCCAACTAGGTTTCATAACAGGAAGAATGTCAGGAATTTGTAACCTTCAAGGCTTCCTAATTCTTGATTTGGACTTCCACAACGCTGCCTCCAGCGTATAACTCTCTCAGCTTAGGCTTTTCAATCTTACCGGTAGGATTACGCGGTACTTTATCAAATATGATTTTCCTCGGTCGTTTGTAGCG
>DBRE01000013.1:47041-48798 GCA_002305535.1 Syntrophomonas sp. UBA1376 | reverse complement strand
TGTACATAGCTGGCAGAGCAAATGCCAAACCAAAACGGTCGGTATTGGTAACCATGGAACCCAGTACCGCTCCCAACACAGTGGCAGTGATCCAGCCTAGATGAGCGGTAAGATTCAGTCCGGCCATATAGCCAGATGAAGGTGGGTGCTCTTGGTATCTATTCATGGCCACTGCATAGGTCTCATCAGTAACCCCATAAGATAATATGGAAGCGGTTGTGGGATTAACGTGGTTTTTCAGAAAGGGAACCATAGAGGTTGTGAATAGAAAATAGCGTACATTCACCAAAAGATTAGCCATAACAGCAGTAATAATAGCGCCTTGAGCCTGAATAACTCCCAGGGCTATGTACTGGCCTGCGCCTGTAAAACAAAGCACCGACATGGCGGTGGCTTGTGTAATGGTCATACCAGCCTGGCTGGCTAGGACTCCAAAAGCAAACCCCAACGGTAAGTATCCCAACACAATAGGTATAGCATCTTTTGCTCCGACTTGTAATTCAACACGATCCATGATAACTCCTTTGCTCAGCGGTCAACTGTAAACAATTTTAAGCAAATTGTATCATTTTCCGGGCCTTTATACTACCGAAGTCAGAGCGTACCGAAGAAATCCTATTCTTTATGCCCCTAAAATGGTGACATCCTGAAGACTAAGTGAACAATCTTATCCATTACTAAAGAGACAGATCCGATACAGCGGGAGTTCTTTAGGCCGTTGACACGGCGAAGGTACTCCATAGCGGTGACCTAGAAAGCTGTCATTGCAGTGAAAATGCCCTTTGATCCTGTCACGGCTGTGAAAACGCTTCCGGTCGTGTCATGGCACCCTATGAGTGCCACTGGGGTCGCTTCGGTTGTTCCTCCCTCAGGATCACAATAACTAAGATCCTTACCAGGGAGTCCATCGTTCCCACCAGGGTTCCTGGTGGTGTTCATCATGTTCATCAGGTAAAAGCCAATCCAGACCAGAAGCGTGATAATAACAAATACTGGCCGGCTCGGTATTGGGAAGAAAGGCCATGCTGCTGGTACGTTCACAGGACTGACTGGCCACCTGTCCACTATCCAAACATATATTGATAAGCTTGATCTGGTCAGGATGCACAAAATCTACTGCCCCATATTTACGGGCTGTGCTGGCCATAAAATTGGCCCAAATAGGTCCAGCAACCACCCCACCAACGGAATCAACGTTCTTGCCACGATCATAGCCCACCCACACCGCACAGCAGATCCGGGGCGTATAACCCACAAACCAAGCGTCCTTGAATTCATCGGTAGTGCCGGTTTTACCAGCAGCTGGAATGCTTCCAATGATATTTCTTAAATGAGCACCGGTTCCACCAGGATCCATTACACCTTGCAGCATATTGTTGATAATATAGGCGTTTTCCGGGGATATGATCTGTTGGGGCTCAGGCTGATGTTCTTCCAGTATTACGCCATTAGCATCTTCCACCCTTACTATATAGGTCGGTTTATTATATCGGCCTTGATTGGCAAATACTGCATAAGCAGCTGCCATACTCATCGGTGTCACTTCGTTGGATCCTAAGGGTAAAGACAAAACTGGTTGTAAGTCTGGGAAACCAAATTTTTCAGAGTGGTCAGCCGTTTGTTGAGGATCCAAGAGATGATTGACCTGTACGGCTACTACATTATCTGAGATCATCACCGCCTCTTTCAAGGTGAAGGGTTTCCAGTGATAAGGCTCCTTACCATAGTCGGTCGGTTTATAGATATCACCAGTCACT
>DBRE01000013.1:0-47017 GCA_002305535.1 Syntrophomonas sp. UBA1376 | reverse complement strand
TTCGATGGCCAGGGAATACATAAATGGCTTGAAGGTAGATCCTGGTTGGCGTTGGGCATAAACCCGATTATAATTGGAGGCGGCATAATCCCGGCCTCCTATTAAAGCGCGTATCTCACCTTTTTGGGTATCAACTGCCACCAGGGCTGCCTGCAAGTCGGGATCCCAGTTCTGAGTGCCATTATGGTAAGCCTGGTTGGCAGCTTCTTGTAACTGCAGGTCTAAGGTGGTATGAATACGAAGTCCACCCTGAAAAACCATACGCTCTCCATAAGTATTGATCAGGTAATCCTTGACCATAGCCATAAAATAAGGAGCATCTCCTCCCATGTAGGGTGCTCGCTGAAAGACCAACTCCTGCCTTTCCGCTTCATTCTTTTCCTCAACAGTTATTACTGCTTCTTCCACCATGCGGTTCAAAACAATTTTCTGCCGGCTGATGGCTGCTTGAGGATCAACGTAAGGATTATAGCCGTTAGGCCACTGGGGCAATCCTGCTAGAAGGGCTGACTCAGCCATGGTCAATTCCCGAGCCGGTTTTGCGAAAAAGGTTCGCGCGGCAACTTCCACCCCATAAGCTCCCTGGCCAAAATAAATGGTATTGCAGTACATAGTGAGTATCTCATCTTTGCTGTACTCTCTTTCCAACTGAATGGCGTAGAACAATTCCTTTATCTTACGGGTCAAAGTTCGCTCATTGGTTAAGAATAGGTTTTTAGCGGTCTGTTGGGAAATAGTACTACCACCGGCGGCTACTTCTCCCTGGCGAATATTGGTGAGCAGAGCACGTAAAATACCTGTGAAATCCACCCCGTGATGGCTGTAGAAATTCTTATCCTCGACAGAGATAACTGCCAAGATAAAGCTGTCCGGGATATCTTCCAAAGAAATATTTATTTGGTTTTGTTCTGCCAATCCTCGAATAGGGGTACCACTTATATCGTAGACGATAGAAGCCTGCGGAATTTGTAGTTCCGGCCAGCGGATACTAAACCCCAAGGTTACTAACAGCAGCAAGGCCAAAGTCAATATGGTTAGAAATCTGCGCATTTTTCCCTCCTGCCGTAAATTTACCCATTTAATGGAGTATTTATCCAATTTGGTGTCTGGTGATTATGGCAAAAAACATAGCAAATAATCAGCCCAGCGGTTGACAACTCTGCATGAAGAGCGGTATATATTGATATTAGGAATTTGAACAAAAGGTGGTGGTGAAATGGAACCGATACCTGATTACCGATCGTGCCAAAAGATCAAATATCTGCGGAAGGTCTCTGTTGCACCACTGCTGGCGGCTGACTGACCTTCCGTCAAGGGAGGGAGAGTCATGATAAAGACTTATTACTACAACTATGAAGACGACTCCATGTATCATGACGTTGATTTGCACAATTGCGATCAACTCTTAGAAAATCCGAATAGTCTACTCTGGATCGATTTATACGAATGTTCTGCTGAAGAACTGCATTATATTGGGAAATTGTTTGACTTTCATCCTCTAGCTTTGGAAGATTGTCTGCAGCAGAGTCCTCGGGCTAAGTTAGATAAATACGACGATTATTACTTTTTTGTTTTTCATGCCCTGCGCTACTTTGAGGATGCTAAGGAAGAAGACGAAATAACCAGCATAGAGCTGGATGTTTTTATGGGGCAAAATTACCTGGTGACCATTCATCCCGTTGCCTTGTCGGCGGTGGGCAAAATAGCCCGCATAAGCCTGCGGGAGACGGAAGTAATGAATCGTAATCCCGAGTATTTGATGTATCGCATAATTGACAATATTGTTGACGACTGTTTTCCCATTATTGAACGATTAGGAGAACGTATTGACGACCTGGAAGACAATATCTTTTTGAGCCGTGGTCAGGAGATTACCGAAGAAATACTGGCCTTAAAACGAACCGTAATCCTACTGCGCAAGGTACTGATCCCTCAGCGTAGGATTTTCAGTAACATCAATGGCCACTATTCTTTTTTTGTGAATGAAGAGAACCGCCCTTATTATTTGGATCTGGTGGATAATCTCGATAATATCTTGGACACAGCTAACACTTATCGAGATCTGGTCAACAGCTCCACGGAAACTTATTACTCGATTATCAACGGTCGTACCAGCGAAATAATCACCGTGCTGACCATGATATCAATAATCATGATGCCTTTAACGGTGATCACTGGTTTTTTCGGTATGAATGTGCCTCTACCCGGCGCAGATAATCCTCATTACCTCTGGTTCATTTCACTGAGTATGATAGCGGTGGCTCTAGGAATGGTGGGGTTTTTCCGTTACCGCAAATGGATATAAAAAAATTGCCCTTCCCGGTATCTCAGGAAGGGCAATTATGTTATCTAAGAGTATTTAATACAGATGTTGCTGATCAGTTCCCCAACATCCTCAACATAATCCTGGGCGGTTTCTATATTCTCATATATCTCGCGCCATTTAATAATGGCCAGGGGGTCGTTTTCATGGTGTTCAAACAAATAAGCCATGCCATTGCGGTACAATAAATCCTGTTTTTTCTCCAATCGACCGATCTCCTGGCAGCATTGTAAGATCTCTTTTTTGTTGTGCTCGATGCGATCCAGCAGGTGAAAAGCCTGTTCTTGAAGCTGTAGAGCTTCATAGAGTACTTCTACCATTTCCTTTACTCTTTCATCAGGCTGACCGGCCTTATATAAAATCATGCGATCAATGATACCGGTAATATAATCCAGAGTGGTTGCTAGTTTTTGCACCAGTTGGAAAGCGTCCTCGCGATCAAAGGGGAGAATAAAGCTGGTATTTAAACGGCGTACCAGTTCTTGGATCATGCGATCGCCTTCGTGTTCCATAGCTGTCAGCTTAGCCATTTTAACATCCAGATCCGTATAATCATTCACTACGGTACGGAGTATATCACCGCCCCGTATGACCATACGGGCACTTTCACGGAAAAGCGCAAAAAGCTCCTGGTCTTTCCTGCCAAATAAGCGCACCAAACTCCCCCCTTCACCAAGCGGATACCTTTAAATAACGATGATAAACCATTTCCTTCCTTCTGACAACCTTAATTTTATAAAGCGCGCAGATAGTCAGGACGCAGATAACTTCGATCGTTCTTGGCAATAATATCTTTGATCAAGTCAATTATGGCCTGTTTATCATCTGGCAGGCGCCCCTTTATGGGTAGATAATTGGACGCATGATTGCTACGGAACTCACTGCCATCCAATTCCAGGTTTTCTATCATGATCAACATTTCATCTAGAATTTCAAACGGCCCGGGCAGTTCGAACTCACCTCGCTCCATACGGCGATACAACTCGGTTCTGGGCACCACCATCAGGGTCAAAGCCCCAATATATTCAGGTTTCATTTCATTCAAGATCTTGGCAGTGTTTTTTGCGTGCTCCAGTGCTTTGGGTGTTCTCCCGGCCAGACCCAGCAAAACAGTGACCGACAATTGGATGCCAGCTTGCCGCAAACGCAGTCCAGCTTGAACCATTTCATCATAGGTCACACCTTTGCGAATGTCTTTCAGCAGTTCTTCATCCCCAGTTTCCACACCCAGATAGGCAATGGTCAAACCAGCAGCTTTCAAGGCAGTTAGTTCAGAGATATCTTTTTTTAGAACCACATCCGGACTGGCGTAAACTCCAACGTGCTTGAGGCTGGGAAAAGACTGATACAGCATCTCTAATATTTCCAACAACTCGCTGGTATCCATAGCAATAGCATCCCCATCAGCTAGGAATACTTTTTCCACATCACCGTAATATTGCTTGGCCATCCGTATATCAGTTTTAATTTCTTCCAAGGACCGTACCTTATATTTTTTATCCTTATACATGGCACAAAAGGTACAGCGATTATGAGTGCAACCCACCGTACACTGGAGTATATAACTGCGAGCTTCACTGGGTGGTCTAAAAACATTACCTTCGTAGCGCATTTGCATCCTCCTTTTCCTACCTATAGTTTAATACAAAAAAATCATTTTAGTGAAAGCGTTTACAAATTATCGATAATCAACAAGCCATAAATTCGATCTCCAAAAGCCACAATAAGAAAAGAGTACGAGTTTTTTTCAAAGGGGGTTTTTAGTTTTGGCTAGAAGAGGCGGCCTTATGTCGGAGCAATTGAAATATGAAATCGCTCGTGAACTAGGAGTTGACCAAATTGTTGCCTCCGAAGGCTGGGGCGGAGTCAGCTCCAAAAACTGCGGTATGATGGTCAACAAAGCCATCGAAATTGCTGAAAGAAGCCTGACCCAGAACAACAGTGCCCTAAAATAACTCGTACTAACGGGGGATCAATCCCCCATTTTTTCTACAACCAGGAGGAGGTGATAGACTTTGGTTCAAGCCCAAACCCGCCTGGAAGAAGCCTTGAAAATTCCCGGAGCCAGCCAGGTTTTCCGCAAATATGGAATAACCTGCGGGGGATGAACAGGCTTAAGGTTTGAGACCATCGAGCAGGGTGCTCGAGCTCATGGAGTTCCTCTAGATAGATTATTGGGTGATTTACGCAAACTCCAAAGTTAGGCCACAAACCCAGGTTTTATGCTACAAAAAGCCGGCCGATGTAGCCGTTTAGAAGCGGGACATCGGTCACTTTTTTATGCTTGATAAAACTATATATTGTTGCTTTTGATGATCCTCATAGAATTAAAAACAGCCAATAATGCAACACCAGTATCAGCAAAGACCGCTCCCCACATGGTTGCCATTCCCAGCGCGCCCAAAACCAAGACTATTAATTTGATCCCTAATGCCAATGTGATGTTCTGATAGACAATTTGCCTGGTTCTATGAGCAATCTTGATAGCCGTGGCTACCTTGGAAGGTTCATCATTCATTATGACAATGTCCGCTGCCTCGATTGCGGCATCAGAGCCCAATCCTCCCATAGCTACTCCGATATCAGCTCGAGCCAGAACCGGGGCATCGTTGATCCCATCCCCTACATACAGCAGCTTGCCTTTAGCCGACTTATTTTTCTCCAGCAGTTCGAATTGGTGAACTTTATCAGCGGGCAATAACTCTGTATACACTTGATCTAAACCCAACTGGGTTCCGATTTTATTTCCTACCCCAGCTATATCGCCGGTCAACATTATGGTTTGTTTAACTCCCAGGGACTTGAGATCATTAATAGCCTGGGCGGCGTCTTCTTTCACCTGGTCAGCGATCACAATACAACCAGCATATTGTCCGTCAACAGCAACATATACAATGGTTCCTATGATATCCAAGGGTTGGTATTGAATGTTATGGCCGGTCATTAATCGTGTATTACCTACTAACACGTCTCTCCCGGCGACCGTGATCTTGATGCCCTGTCCAGCGATCTCCTCATAATTTTCAATGCGGCTCTGGTCTACTGCATTATCATAAGCCTTCAGAATCGAAACAGCGATGGGATGATTCGAATAGCTTTCCGCATGGGCAGCAAATTCTAATACTTGTGCATCAGTATATCCTGGCGACCCATGAATGGCGGAGACTTCGAAGATCCCTTTGGTTAAAGTCCCTGTCTTATCAAACACTACAGTTTCCACATAGTTCAGGGCTTCCAGATAGTTACCGCCTTTTACCAATATGCCCTTTTTCGATGCGGCACCTATCCCCCCAAAGAATCCCAAAGGTATGGATATGACCAAAGCACATGGACAAGATATTACCAGGAATACCAGAGCTCTGTATACCCAGTCAGAAAAGAGGGCGCCCGGCACAAATAAAGGTGGAATAACCGCCAGGGCTAGGGCAGCAAATACTACTGCCGGAGTATAATAGCGCGCAAATTTTGTGATAAAGTCTTCCGTAGGCGCCTTGCGGCTACTGGCATTCTCAACCAAATCCAGAATTCTCGCCACAGTAGATTCACCATAGCTTTTAGTTACTTGCACGGTTAGTAAGCCATTGGTGTTGATGAAGCCGCTGAGAACCTCTTGCCCTGCCTCCAATTGGCGCGGCAGCGATTCACCGGTCAAGGCCGAAGTATCCACCATAGATGTGCCTTCCAGCACTTGACCATCCAGGGGGACTTTTTCGCCCGGTTTAATAACTATGATATCGCCAATGGCTACGTCTTGCGGTGCAACCCGGTGCAGTTGATCGGCAACTTTCAGATTAGCATAGTCAGGTCTTATATCCATTAAGGAACTGATGGATTGGCGCGATTGGTCTACTGCCCTATCCTGAAACATTTCCCCCACCAAGTAAAACAGCATCACGCCAACACCTTCGGGATACTCCCCAATTATAAAGGCTCCTATGGTAGCCACACTCATGAGAAAGTGCTCACTGAATACCTGTCCCCGACCAATCCCTTGCAAGGCTCGTACCACAACGCTACTGCCTACTATGGCATAACTAAGTAGGAATAAAGCCAATTCCAGTTCATGACCTAGGTTGAGGATCAAGGCTAGAGCAAATAGTGTGCCCCCGGTTATCAGTTTAATTATTTGCTGTCTAAAATGGTTGTCGCCCTGCCCTTGGCGATCTAAGCCATGTTGGTGGCCTTTATGGATAACCCGAACATCAGGCTCGATCCGCTTCACGATTCCTTCTATTTTTTCTATTATTGCCGGCATGTCAATATTGGTCTCGATCTCTAGGGCCAGTTTTCTGGACAAGAAATCTACTGTAGCCCACTTAACACCCGGCACACGCTGAACTTCCCTTTCTATTTTAGCCGCGCAATTGGCACAGTCCAGGCCCTCTAAAATAAGTTGCTTAGCCACTCCACTGTCATTGTTTTCATTCCCCAGGGGATAATCAATGTAGCTTAATTCCAGTTCCCTGGTTGCCATTATCATCAATCCTCCATTATATGAATAAGTCCGATCTCCAGGATTTGTCTGATGTGTTCATCGTCAAGAGAATAAAAGACAATTTTCCCTTCCCGACGGTTTTTTACAAGTTTGGCCTGCTTTAGGACCCGCAGTTGATGAGATATTGCTGATTGAGTCATGTTTAACAGATAAGCAATATCACAAACACACATTTCTTCTTCATCTAGAGCCCAAAGGATTTTGGTGCGGGTGGAATCCCCAAACACCTTAAATAGTTCCGCCAAATCATAAAGTAACTCTTCCTGAGGCATTTTGTTCTTAACACGTTCAACAATGTCATTATGAATTACACTACAATCGCATCTGTCGAGCTCCGCTATCTTTTTAGACATCCGTCTTTCATCCTTTCTGACAATATTGAACACTTGAACACTTGTTCATATTTACATTAATTTTATTACCATTGTTGGGTTATGTCAATTACCATACAAAAATAAATCCCCTCTTCAGGTAACACTGGACTATTCCGTCTTACCTGCTAGAGGGGGAGATCACCTATATGGTTATAAACCGGACTTATTGCCTCGGGTAAATTTGTCCCGGCCCGTTTTAGACCTAGTTGATCCGATTTTTATACTGAAAAACTTTGTTTTCCCAGGTACGAATAGTTACTTCTTCTTCGTTCAGGGATATCATATATTCTGGCAGGATAGGGGTTTTACCCCGTCCTTCCGGAGCATTGATGATATAGGTAGGTACCGCCAAGCCGGATGTAAAACCACGCAATTTTTCCATTATACCCATACCGGTTTCAATCGGAGTTATGAAATGGGAAGTTCCCTTTACCTGTTTAGCATGAAATATATAATAAGGCCTTACCCTGATTTTGAGCAATTCTTGGTTGAGTTTTTTCATTATATGGATGTTGTCATTGATTCCCCTTAATAAAACTGCTTGGTTACCCAATACCACTCCCGCCTTGATTAACCGATCACAAGCCTGTTTGGCCTCGGGGGTTATTTCCATTGGTGAGTTGAATTGAGTATTGATATAAATGGGGGGGTGCTTTTCCAATACCTTGCACAGTTCATCGTTGATCCGCTGAGGCAAAGTGACCGGGATACGGGTGCCCAGACGCTTGATCTCCACATGAGGAATCTTATCCAATTCTCCCAGGAGCCAATCTAGAGTCTGGTTGCTTAACAGGAGAGCATCGCCGCCCGTAATCAAAACGTCCCTAATCTCCGGGGATTGGCGCACATAGGCCAGGGCTTCTTCCATTTGCTGACGGGTGCAATGGTGATCTTCTTCTCCAAAGTTACGCCGTCTCTGGCAGTGACGGCAATACATAGCGCACTGGTTAGTAACATTTATGATCAAGCGATCCGGATAGCGCCGAGTGATTCGGCTGGCGGGACTGGTCAGTGTTTCACACATAGGGTCAGCTGAACCATGATTATCCCATACTTCCAGTATGCTGGGCACGGATTGCTTATAAATGGGCGATTCCTGATAGTTGTCAAAATCGATCAGGCTTAGGTAATAAGGTGAAAGTCCCCAGCGAAATCGCTTGGTCACCTGTTTTAGTTCTTCTTGCTCCTCATCGGAAAGATGCAAAAAAGCATGGAGCTGTTCCACATCGCAGATCCGATGTTTCATCTGCCAGGCCCAATTATCCCAGTCTTCCTCAGAAGCATTAAAGTAGGCTAGGATTCTTTGTTTATTTCTTAAGCTCCTATCATGCACTCTAAAACCGGTTTCTATCGTAGGTTCAATTTTTAGATAATCACTGATACTATTCCGTAGTTCTTCCGCGCGTTCCAATGATAAGCTGCGATTTAAGCTTTCTTCAAAAGTCATAAAAAAAACCTCCTATACTTATTTATGCGGAGGGATACTAAACTGATAACATATTCATGTCACAGTACCCTCCCAAACAACGCTTACGAAGTTAGCTGACGGGTTAGGACTGTAGGGTAGCCCCTCAGGCCAGGAGCCTGATTAACCCCTAAAATCGGGTCCTCCGCTCTGCCAAAGCAGACTCAGCGCTTAAAGATACTAACGATTGACTCTAGGTTAAATTATAAATCATAATAATGGTCGGCTCAATCTCCCTTGTCCAGCAATTTTGATGCTGTTCCAGTAGCCCAATATATTAATAAAACTATCAAAACAGCCGAAGTAGATATATGGCCCAGACCAGCCCCTATCAACATGCCCACAATAGCAGTCAGCCATAAACTAGCCGCCACAGATAGGCCTCGAACCTGCTTGTCTTCGGTGATCCATATCAGACCTGTTCCGATAAAGCCCAAGGCCGATACGATCTGCGCCGATAACCGCCCTGGATCGCTGAACCAGGGCCCCGCTATTTCTTTGTAAAACTCGGTGGATATAATGGTGACCAGCGCAGCACCCAGGGAAATTAGCCCAAATGTTCGCGCACTACGAGCATTGGTAGTGAATAGACCAATGACCAGACCAATCACACCTGCCACCAGAATACGGATCAAAAATGCCGACATGATTATACGACTCGATAATTGGGAGCCTCTTTGGTAATGAATACATCATGGGGATGGCTCTCGGTCAGACCGGCATTGGTAATACGGATAAATTTGGTCATTGTTTTCATGTCCTCAATACTCTTTACTCCACAGTAACCCATGCCGGAACGAAGACCACCAACTAATTGATAAATTGTCTCTGACACATAACCCTTGAAGGGAACCCGGCCTTCAATTCCTTCCGGCACCAGTTTCGGGGCATCCTCCTGAAAGTAACGGTCACTGCTACCTTCCACCATGGCGCCCAAGGAGCCCATACCGCGATAGACTTTATAGCTGCGCCCCTGCAGAATAACTGTCTCTCCTGGGCTTTCATCTGTACCTGCCAGGAGATTGCCTAACATTACCACATCAGCACCAGCGGCAATTGCTTTAGCAATGTCTCCAGAATACTTGATTCCTCCATCAGCTATGATCGGCACTCCGTATTTTACAGCAGCAGCTGCACAGTCCATAACTGCTGTGATCTGAGGTACACCAATGCCAGCTACAACCCGGGTAGTGCAGATAGAGCCAGGCCCTATGCCCACTTTTACAGCATCAGCGCCTGCTTTGATCAGATCTTCGGTGGCTTCAGCTGTGGCTACATTGCCAGCGATAATATCCAACTCCGGATAGCGACCCTTAATTCGAGCTACGATGTCAAGAACGTTCTTGGAATGGCCGTGAGCGGTATCGACTACGATTACGTCCACCCCCGCCTTTTTTAAGGCTTCTACACGTTCCATAGTATCCTTAGCGGTTCCTACTGCTGCTGCTGATAACAACCGACCCTTGGTGTCTTTAGCTGAGTTCGGATACTTTTGATTTTTCTCGATGTCTTTAATTGTAATTAAGCCCATCAGATTATAATCATCATCTACTAACGGCAATTTCTCAACTTTATAGCGGCGCAGTATTCCCATGGCTTCTTCCATGGTGGTACCTACCGGTGCGGTTACCAGCTTTTCGCTGGTCATAATATTGGAAATGGGTTGACTGAAATCAGTTTCAAAACGTATGTCACGATTGGTGATAATGCCTACCAGTTTGCGCCCTTCAGTTATGGGAACTCCAGAGATTCGATAATGCTCCATGATATTAAGAGCATCCTGAACGATGTTATCAGGTGAGAGGAAAAAGGGATCGGTTATAACGCCATGTTCAGATCTTTTGACCTGATCCACCATTTGAGCCTGTTCCTCAATAGTCATGTTCTTATGAATTACCCCAATGCCACCTTCACGGGCAATAGCGATAGCCATACGAGTCTCCGTAACAGTATCCATACCTGCACTCATGATGGGAATTTCCAAATTAATATTCCGGGTCAAGCGGGTAGATACATCAATGTCACGAGGAAGTATTTCTGACGGTCCTGGAATAAGCAGCACATCATCAAAGGTAAGACCTTCCTTGCTAATTCTATCCATCTCCTGACGGCCTCCTTTGTGAAATTTAAGTAATCTTAACTTATCGACGACCATTTTTCAAGGTTTACCAGGAAGATCTACAAAAAAAGGAGGCTTAATCGCCTCCCTGAACTGATCCGATCCCATAATGGAAGAAATGATCTTGTAAAGATTCAATAGTTTTCTCGCTGACTTGAAACTGCTCGGACATCTGTGCAATGCTGGCCTGATTTTTTATTGATTCGATAAACTGATCAAAGTCAATGCCTGCTTCCTCGGTCATTTCGTTCAATGATTGCATACGGCTCCAAGGAGGCCATCGCCCCGTACCATTCTCACCAAGTAAAGCCATGTATTCACCCCCTTTTAGCCTTAGCCTTTCCATTGATCATTTGTTTTCATACTTGGAAAATGAAAAAAGAAAAGCCTAACGGCTTGGGGTTAGGCAACGCTGCATTATATCGTATGATTCTTCATGCGCATATGGGTATTATCCAGATCTACTACGATCACTTCACGGCCAATTTTCATGACGGCTTGCCAGGGAATCACCAACTTTTGACGATCAGCCCAAAAGGTAAAGGCATTACCACGATTGGGAAGTATAATGGAGACGATATCACCGGTTTCTTGATTGACGAGCATATCTGACTCCCCTACTGTGCCCATGCGCATTCCATCAAATATGTTTACCATTTCTTTTCCCACCAGTTCATTAAGCCGCATTATCGTCCCCCCCTAAACCCCAGTATGGCCAAACCCGCCTTCTCCACGCCTGGTTTCATCCAGGATCTGCACTTCAACTAAGTCCACTTGTTGAACCGAAGCGAAGACCATCTGGGCGATTCGTTCACCTCTTTTCAAAATATACTCTTTGTCCCCCAGGTTTATGACCAATACTTTTATTTCTCCTCTATAATCAGCATCTATGGTTCCGGGGGTGTTTAGCAGAGTAATCCCATGTTTCAGAGCCAGCCCACTGCGGGGACGCACCTGCGCCTCCCATCCGGGGGGGATAGCTAAGGCCAAGCCAGTAGGAATAAGTTGTCTTTCCCCTGGTTGGAGGCACAAATCCTCCTGATGAGCGGCATATAGATCCACTCCGGAAGAGCCCGGAGTCATATACCTGGGCAAAGGCAGATCAAATGAATGCAGTCTTTTCAGTTCAATTCTCATAGCCGTTAACTCCACCACCGTTTAAACTCAGTCTCCAGGGTTTCCAAAGCTTCCTCTGTGCCAATGGCTGCCAGAGAAAAATTATCCGCCTGCAATGTTTCTGTCGCAAATTCATTGATCTGCTCAGCATTGACCGCCATGATCCTTTCAATAACCTCTTCTACTGATACCAGTTGGTCATACATGAGCATAGCCTTACCCATACGATTCATGCGATTCATAACGCTTTCCAACCCCATGTACATACCAGACTTGGCTAACTGCTGGGTACGATGAACTTCTTCTTTGGTTACGCCTTCCCGAATGAACTTGTCCAATTCGTGGCGAAGCGCTTGGAATAAGCTGCCTATTTTGCCGGGACCGGTACCTACATATATGGAATAGGCGCCCGTATCCGAGTAATTAGCTGGAGAAGAGAATACCGAGTAGGCTAGCCCTAATTCCTCACGTAAAGCTTGAAACAACCTGGAACTGAGTCCTCCACCCAGGATAGAGTTCATAATATTTTGCGTGTAACGCCGCTCGTCATGATAGTTGATCCCTGGAACCCCCAGACAGATTTGCACTTGTTCTGTATCCTTGACTACCATATTGGTGAATCGCGGTGTTGACTGGGGCGTTAATTTAGGAAGATAAGCCTCTTGCTCAGTTTTATTCTCTAAATAGGATTCAACTTGATCCTTTATTTGCTGACTGTCGACGTTTCCTGCCACCGCTATTATCATATTGGCGGGAACATAACTGGATCGGTAAAACTCATATACTTGTTCCCGATTGAATTGGGATACTGTCTCCAGAGTACCCAAAATAGGAGAACCCATGGAATGTCCCTGCCATAATTTCTGGGCAAATACATCATGGATCAAATCGTCGGGGGAATCCTCATACATATTGATTTCTTCAATGACGACTCCCTTTTCAGTCTCAAAATCTCGCTCGGCAAAGGCAGAATTAAAAAGCATGTCAAACAGGATATCCATACCGGTCGACAGATCCTCGTCCAGAGTTCGAGCATAAACGCAGGTGTGTTCTTTCGATGTATAGGCGTTTAACTGGCCTCCGATCCCTTCAAAACTCTCTGCGATCTCGCGAGCACTGCGCTGAGGTGTACCCTTAAACAGCATGTGCTCAATAAAATGGCTCCCGCCTGACAACTCGGGGGGTTCGTGACGGGAACCAACCTTGATGAAAATTCCTATCGCAGCTGATTTCAGATAAGGAATCTCCTCGACTACTAGCCTGGTCTTATTTTTCAACGTCCAATTCTTAATCATTTATAACCTCCAACTCGACGGCTTATAACATATTTCGGCTTCTGGCTTAAGATTCCTTTAATCTGTTTAGAAAACTCTTTAGCCAGTGTTCCAGGGAGTTCTTATCACTGCTGATATTTTCACCTACCAGGAGTGCCACGCTCTCAACATGTTGGCCATCGGCAAATATGCTAATAATTCCTACTCGCTCTCCTTTAATGACCGATCCATTAATTTGGTAATCAAGATGAACCTTTTTTTCGATATTAGGGGTCTCATCCCCTACCCATAGAGCTACTTCATGCTCCACTATTATAGGTATCGACTGGCCATTCTGGGCCGGAATCTCCTTGAAAGCCTCCTCTGTAGACAAGACAGTTACCTTTCTGATTTGCTGGAATCCATAATCGAGCAAACGCGCGCAATCTGTGTTTCGATTGCCAGCATGCAGGGTCACCGCTATTAACTGCCGTCCATCGCGTCTAGCTGAAGCCACCAAACATTTACCGGCGGCATCGGTAGTGCCGGTCTTAATGCCATTAGCCCCAGGATATGACTCCAGTAAAGAATTGGTGTTTCTCAATACTATCGGTTGCAGATAACCAGGATGCTTGAATTCTACCTGTGGAGCCTCGACCAGGGCAGCGATCTCGGGAATACTTAAAGCATAGCGTCCCAGCAAAGCTAGATCATAAACACTACTCAAGTGCTCCGGGGAAGGCAGCCCCGATGAATTCTCAAAATGAGTTTGGCTAGCACCCATTAGAAAGGCTTTCTTGTTCATGAGATGGGCAAAAAACCTTTCATCTCCTGCTATGTGTTCAGCCAGTACTACAGCAGCATCATTGGCCGACCTTACCAGGGCAGCCTTAAGAAGCTCTCCTACCTCCAGTTCTTGCCCGGCTTTCAAACCTATGGTGTATTCGGGAGTATGATCGGCATGCTCGCTCACCACAGCCACTTCATTTAGATCTGCATAATCTAAAACCACAATGGCAGTCAATATCTTAGTGGTACTCGCTACAGGGCGAAGTTCATCCGCATTACGACTCACGATTAACTGACCAGTCTCACTATCCATCAGACAGTAATGGCTACTGGATATATAGGGAAGAGCAGCTTGAAGGGGCTGATCAACCCCCATCCCCAGCTGAAACAATATAGTTAACAAAAGAATCTTAATTAGTTTTGACATCACCTTTGACCTTTCCATCCTTCACAATTACTATCTTTTCCATAGGTATCATATTATAGCCATCCTTTTTTAGTTGACTGAGTAAACTCGGCAAGGCTTGAACAGTTGGCTCGGTGGGGTGCATCAAAACAATGGCATCATTATGAACCTTGTTCATCACTCGCTTTACGATGGTTTCGGGATCGGGCCGCTGCCAATCTATAGTGTCAACACTCCACATGGTTAAGTTGTAACCCCGTTCGGAAACTACTGTCATAAGCTGTTTACTCAGCTCTCCATAGGGCGGTGTAAAAAAGGTGCTTTTCTGACCGGTTATATCCTTAATGACCTTTTCCGTTTTGGTAATCTGGGTGGCCATTTGCTCTGATGATAGGGTATTAAAATGAACATGTTTATAACCATGATTTTGAATACTATGACCTTCCTGGGCCATCTGTTTTAAGAGGTCCTTGTTCTTTTCAGCCCAGGTTCCGGTCACGTAAAAAGTCGCCACCACATCCTGCTTCTTAAACTCCGTCAGCATCTGGGGTATGTATTCTTCCCCCCAGTCTACGTTTACAGTAATGGCCACATTCTTTTGGCCAGTATTTCCCTGATAAATAGGTTCAGTAAGACGAGTGGCAATACCCATATCACTGTAATATAGCAAAGAAAAGCCTATAACCCCCACTATGAGCATTGCCAGAATCGCATAACATAATAGACCCCGTTTGGTAAAATAATATACTTTCATTCCTTCTTTTCCTCCCCTAGTATGGAAACCCACACTTTTCCCTGACTTACTTGTGATTTGATAATTACCGGATTATCGGTTTGATTACGTATGCAAAGATCATAACCCCCATAAGCCACCGTAGCATCACGATCCATCGGTACATAGTGAACGGGTTTGCTGTGCGGATGTCTTTCCACGATCTGCAAATTCGCTTCCAGAGCGGCATTATAAACTGTGCTGGATACCTGACACACCCCTCCTCCATAATCATAGTCATTGGCGCCCATTAAAATGACCGGTGCCGGCATATAACCCCGTTCTGGTGTCCTTGGTCCAACGACTTCATTAAATGAAAACTGCTGATTTGGCCAGATTATCGTATTATCTAAAGCTGCCACAGCTAGCTTAATATTGGTGGAGCGTTGCGGAGAGCCATAGATGTAAGTTTGATAAGAACCAATACTGGCTAGATTCTCAAGATCCTCGGCACGGTATTGGCTTAAGACCGTATTACGAACTAAAGTTATGGTTTGGTTAGGCTGGGCTTGCATAACGTTTTTTACAGTAGTCTCGATATCAATCATTACTCCTGGTTGCTCAGGAATTACCCGCCCGGTTTTCTTATCTAATTCGGGTTCCTTAGGAACACGCCCCTCCTGCATGGCCATTTCTATTACCAGACCTCGCACTTCTTCTCTGAGCAGCCCACCTATTTCTTGATCTTCCAGTATTACACCGGATTCCACCCCATAGGTATCTCTAATAAAGCTATCCAGCCAAACACTGACCAGCGATAAGCTGACGAAAAATGTGATCATTAATATGTGACGGCTGTTTAGTCGAATGAAATAGAAATTATTTGGAAAAAATATGGCCCACCCCTATATCATTATTCTCTAAATAATATTCCGGAATGAGCCTACCTATGCGGTTTTTCTTAGTGATCAAATACCCAGAAAACACAAATAAACCGAGACAGCTCGGTTTACTTGGTCAATCCGTAGGTCGAGTCTAAGGGCTGAATCTAGTCAGGTTTTCTCTCTCTGAGCAGAGCTTTGCGAGAAAGGTTAACCCGGCCTTGTTTATCGATCTCAGTTACTTTGACATCAATTTTATCCCCAATGTTAACTATGTCGGTTACTTTGTTGACTCTTTCTAAATCCAACTGGGAAATGTGAACCAGTCCTTCTTTGCCCTGGGTGCCAAGAACACCTGGAATAATTTCCACAAAGGCGCCAAAGTCCATGATACGCTTCACAGTTCCGGTATAGGTCTTACCCACTTCGACTTCTGCAATAATTGCATCAATGAGAGATTTAGCTTTGTGAGCGGCTTCTTCATCAGTGGCCATTATAAACAGGGTACCATCATCTTCGATGTCAATTTTGCAACCGGTTTCATCAACTATCTTATGAATAGTCTTACCACCCGGCCCGATGATTTCACGAATTTTATCAACCGGCACCATCATGCGCGTTAAGCGGGGAGCATAAGGAGAAAGTTCGGTGTTGGGCTCAGCAATGGTTTCCATCATTTTGCCCATAATGAACATACGTCCCTTACGAGCTTTTTCCAGAGCAGCGGCAACGATCTCCCGGTTTACTCCGGTAATCTTTATATCCATTTGAATAGCCGTAACGCCAATTTCAGTACCAGCCAACTTGAAATCCATATCACCCAGGGCGTCTTCAATACCCTGAATGTCAGTCATGATGGCAAACTTGTCTTCCCGTTTAACTAGACCCATGGCAACACCAGCAACCGGTCGTTTAATTGGTACACCGGCATGCATAAGTGAAAGTGAACTGCCACAAACACTGCCCATAGAGCTAGATCCGTTCGATTCCAACACTTCTGATACAACCCGGATGGTGTAAGGAAACTCCTCTTGACTGGGCAGAACCGCTAACAGGGCTCGTTCCGCTAGGGCACCATGTCCGATTTCTCTTCGGCCCGGGCCACGCATAGGACGTACTTCACCAACACTATACGGTGGGAAATTGTAATGATGAATATAGCGTTTAGAATTCTCAATACCCAATCCATCTAGAATCTGTTCTTCACTGGCTGCTCCTAAAGTAGTGATTGACAGTACCTGGGTTTGTCCCCGGGTAAACAAGCCTGAACCGTGAGGACGTGGCAAGAACCCGACTTCACAGGTAACTGGTCGAATCTCATCCAATTCGCGGCCATCAACCCGTTCCCCATCATCGATGAGCATGCTGCGCACCACATCTTTGAGAACCGTGTCCAGCAAGGCATCGATATCCCCAACATTGTCTGGGTAGATTTCTGCGAAATGTTCCATGATGGAATCTTTGGCTTGATCCATAGATGTTTCCCGGGATTTCTTATCGGGATTGCGGACAGCTTGATCCAGTATAGGAGTAGCATAAGTGCGAACTTCTTCCTCCATAGCTGGATCGATACCAAAAGTTTGAACTTCAAATTTGGGGACTTTTAATTCCTCAATAATCGGTTCCTGAAAATCACACAACCGCTTGATCTCTTCATGGGCGAAGAAAATAGCATCGAGAACCTGATCTTCCGGTATTTCGTCAGCACTGCCTTCTACCATCATGATAGCTTCACGGGTTCCTGCAACAGTGATATGCATGGCACTTTTCTGGGTCTCTTCAACGGTTGGGTTGATTACCAGTTGTCCATCAACCATGCCCACTACAACTCCGGCTATGGGTGCCTCAAAAGGTATGTTCGAGATATTGAGCGCTACGGAAGCACCGATCATGGCAATAACATCGGGAGCATTGTCTTTATCTACCGACAAAACCGTTGCTACCACATGAACATCATTTCGAAAGCCCTGAGGAAATAATGGACGAATAGGACGATCTATTAACCGGGCCGATAGAGTAGCGAGTTCAGTCGCTCTTCCCTCCCGTTTGATAAATCCTCCCGGAATTTTGCCGGCAGCATATTGCTTTTCTTCGTAGTCTACTGTAAGTGGAAAAAAGTCGATTCCTTCACGGGGCTTCTCGGAGGCTGTGGCAGCAACCAAAACCACAGTGTCTCCATACCTAACTATGGCCGCTCCATTAGCCTGTTTGGCAACTTGTCCTACCTCTATCACCAGGGGACGGCCGGCCACTTCGGTTTGATATTTGTGTACTATAGTCGATTCCTCCTTTCTAAGTAATAAAGCATGAAAGAGCGGGAAGCCGCTCTTTACCTGCGTAGTCCGAGTTTGGTTACTATGCCCCGATAGCGTTCAAAGTCCTTCTTCTTCAGGTAATCCAAAAGAGAACGACGTTGTCCTACCATCTTCAATAGTCCTCGGCGCGAATGGAAATCTTTTTTATTGATCTTCAGATGTTCATTTAGGTAATTTATGCGTTCAGTTAAAATTGCGATCTGAACCTCGGGAGATCCGGTATCATTCTCGTGGATTTGAAAGTCCTTGATGATTTCCTCTTTACGAGACTGTGACAGAGCCATGTAACTCACCTCCTTATCATAAATCGCCCACAGACCAAGCAAAACGTCGGTGAATCGTTTTCCCGAGCCTGAGGTTAAGAACTGCCCTTTCATATCCTTAATAATATATTTTTACATAAATACGCTTGTTTATACAGGACATTCCGGGCACCAAGATAGATTGTAGCACAGCACAAATCAATTGTAAATGCAAGCCTACTCCGGAATCTCCACCAGGCTAGCAGCCATATCGCGGTCTAATGTGATCTGTTTGACCAGTGCTTCTATCCCGTTGAACTTGCGTTCATCTCTGATTTTCTTTATAAAGGTCAGCTGCATTTCCCGATCATAAATCTCCTGCTGAAAGTCAATCAAGTGGGCTTCGATAACAGTGGGATGGTCTTTATGAAAAGTAGGTTTACGGCCTATATTGACCACTGCTTTGAAACAGTGCTGATCTAACTTGGCAATTGCAGCGTAAACTCCGATCCCGGGAACGGTTAGTTCTGGATTTATGGAGAGATTAGCAGTTGGAAAGCCGATACTATGCCCTCTTTGTTCACCTTTGACGACTTTGCCTGATAAAACCGGATGACTACCTAACATATCCGCTGCCAGTTCAATATTTCCTTCCTCCAAAGCTTGTCGAATAGCACTGCTGGAGACGACCCGACCATTTCTTTGCACCGGTTCAACAATTATAGTCTTAAAACCAAATTGATCTCCTAATTCTTTTAATAGATCGGGAGTTCCCGCTCCCCGAAACCCAAAGGAGTAATTGAAACCAACCACCACCTGCTGGACGTGAAGTTTCTCTACCAGTATATGTCGCACAAAATCCTGGGGAGAAATCTTAGCCACCTGGGTGGTGAAATCAGCGTAAATCAGTAAGTCCAACCCTAGGGCTGCAAGGAGTTCAGCTTTATGTTTCGCAGTCACCAGAAGTCTGGGAGCCTGGGAAGGTTTGATGACCAAAGCGGGATGGGGATCAAATATGTACGCTGCGGCTGTACCATTATTCTCCTTGGCAAAGTCCACGCATTCCTTGATCAACTGCTGATGCCCCACGTGCACCCCATCAAAGTTGCCCAAGGCCAAACAAAGAGGTCCGGAAGGTTGGTAATGTTCAATATCTCGAATCAATCTCATATGTTGTCTGCTCCTTAAATACTAAATATGAAAAACCCGCTCCGGTTTGAGGCTACACTTGCCCTCAGTATAGTTTACTTTAGCAATAGCTAACAAGCGGTTATCTGGCTGGTATACTCTTACTAGATCAGTTGACAGGGCTGCATTTACACTAATGGTTTGACCATTTTGCAGAGCCCGTATTTGCTCCGAAGTATCTAAGATTATCTTAGCCCAGTGCTGTAAAGGGTAGCCCATGGGCAGCAGCAGGCTCTGCGACCAGGAATTTATCACCTGTTCCAGGTCGAGCGCTTGCGATAATAGAAAACCTCCCGAACGGATTCTGGTCAAAGCCGATAAAAAGGCTCCTGTTCCCAACTCCTGACCGATATCATGAAACAAAGTGCGTATATATGTGCCACGGGAACATACCACTCGCAAGGTGGCTACTGGCAGGTTCGATTGATCATCAAAATGCAATAACTCCAAGAATTTTATCTGGGCGGGTCGTTTTTTCCTTTCCACCACCTGACCTTGTCTGGCCAGCTCATACAAACGAACTCCCTGATGGTGTACAGCAGAATACATGGGAGGTTCCTGCCAAATTGTTCCTCGAAATGATGGTAATACTGCTTCAAGCTGGGCACGGGTTATCTGCGCCGACTGGCAGTAGGATATCTCGCCCCAGGCATCCTGAGTATCCGACACAGCCCCTATAGTCATACTGCCCTGATACTCCTTGTCGTCATCCTCCAGATAATGAATAAGTCTGGTGGCCTGTCCGATAGCTATAGGAAGAACTCCAGTAGCCATAGGATCGAGAGTTCCTAGGTGTCCTATGCGTGTACCTCTGGGCAAGCACTTTTTAAGCCGGCGAATAACATCGAAGGAAGTCGTTCCCGCTGGTTTGTCGATATTCAAGAAACCGTGCATTTAGCCAATCACTTCCCTGACCATCTGCACCACCTGCTGGGTCACCTGCTCCAGACTTCCTTCCAGGCGCGCACCGGCAGCTTGGCGATGACCTCCGCCTCCTAGCCGGGCAGCTATAGTGGCCACATCGATCTGGCTTTTGGAGCGGAAGCCGATTTTGCATACGCCCGGGCTGATTTCGCGGATAAGCAGTCCTACTTCTACACCTGCTATAGACCGGGTGTAGTTGATGATTCCCTCAGGATGCAGATTTAGGGCTCCTATCTGGGCCACATCGGCATAAGACAGAGTCATCCAGGCTATTCGCCCGGATTCATCCCATTGCAGATTTTGTAAGGCTTGTCTAAGGAGCAAGACCTCTTCGCGGGGTTTGGATTCAAATAGTTCAATGCGGGCTTTTTCTAGATCGACCCCACTGCGCAGTAATTCAGCTGCCACCTCCATAGTCTCTGGCCGGGTGCTGCTGTACATAAAGCGTCCCGAGTCCATAACCAGACCTGCATACAAACACTCAGCCACGAAGGGAGTTATTTCTACTCCCAGCTCTTGGAGCAGGTAATAGACCAATTCAGCGGTGGCAGCCGCTTTACTATCTATATAGTTGTAATCTCCGAAAGAAGGATTGGTAGCATGGTGATCAATATTAACGGTGATTACTCGATCAGCAAGCTGGTTGAGAGTACTCTCCCCAGCCCTTTCAGCATCGGAACAATCCAGAAAAATAACGGCTGTTGGTAAATCACCGACTGCAGATAAAGGTGCCAGGCTATCACTGCCGGATAAGTAACGATAAATAGGTGGAACGGGATCTTCCAATCCCAGCACCACCCTTTTTCCCAAAGAACGAAGTCCCCAATAAAGCCCCAATAGCGATCCAATACAATCGCCATCAGGGATCACATGCCCTACCAAAACCCAGGCTGGGGTTTTCTTAATAATGGCAGCGATTTCAGATAGGGTATTCATTCTTTATGCTTCTTTCCTTCCTCCATAATCTCATCCAAAAGCGAAGACATGTGAATTCCATGTTCGATGGATCGATCCAAGCGGAAGTCGATCTCAGGTGCATGACGGATCTGTATTTCCGCAGCAACTCCACTGCGAATGAATCCGCGAGCTTTTTCCAGAGCCGCCATGGTTTCCTGCTGTTTTTGTTCATCACCCAGGATACTAATATACACACGAGCATGACTCAGGTCATTAGATACTTCCACCCGACTGACTGATACTGTGGAAGAATCCATCCGGGGATCCTTGATATCCTCCTGTAGAATACGGGATAATGTTCTCTTAAGCTCAACCGCCATCCGTTCTTGTCTGCGCCGGCTCATAATATCCCTCCGTTACTGTTCTATATTTGGCGAGGTATTTCTTCCATAACAAAAGCTTCTATAGTATCCCCTTCTTTGATATCATTAAAGTCTTTAATGCCAATACCGCATTCATAGTTTTCAGCTACTTCCTTAGCATCATCCTTAAATCTTTTCAAGGAAGATAGCTGTCCTTCATATATAATGACACCATTTCTTAATACCCGAACATCGGCATTACGTTGAATCTTGCCGTCAATAACATAAGAACCGGCAATGACTCCCACATTAGGCACCTTAAACAGCGCGCGTACTTCGGCTCTTCCCAAATACTTCTCCTTGTATTCGGGATCAAGCATGCCAGACATGGCTTTTTTGACATCTTCAATAGTTTCATAGATGACCCGATATAAGCGAACATCGATATTTTCGTCTTCGGCGTATTTGCGAGCCTTGCTATCGGGACGAACATTAAAGCCGATAATAATGGCATTGGAGGCTGAAGCCAGCATAACATCAGTTTCACTGACCGCACCTACTCCGTTGTGGATCACGTTTACTTTGACTTCCTCGGTACTAAGCCGAACCAAAGATTGGATAAGTGCCTCAACTGAACCCTGAACATCACCTTTGACAATTAGATTCAGCTCTTTAACTTCGGCGGTCTGCAGATGCTTGAAGAAATCATCCAATGATACCCGGCTGCTTTGCTTCTGCTCCTGCATCTTACGCTCAGCCAGACGCAGACTGGATATTTCCTTGGCAAGTTTCTCATCACAGACTCGCACTCTTTCTCCGGCTTGAGGTACATCGGACCAACCCATTACTTCCACTGGCATAGCTGGATAAGCTTCCTCGACTTTTTTGCCGCGATAATCATTCATGGCCCTTACTTTAGCCTGGTCTACTCCGCAAATCAGATAATCACCTACGCGCAGAGTGCCTTTTTGAACTAACACAGTGGCCACTGGACCGCGTCCCTTATCCAGTTCACCTTCAATTATGATCCCTTCAGCTGGGCGATCTGGGTTGGCTTTAATGTCCTTCATTTCCGACACCAGCAGCACCATTTCCAGCAGTTGATCGATTCCTTCGCCGGTTTTTGCGGATACCGGCACAAAAATGGTATCTCCCCCCCACTCTTCCGGTACTATATTGTACTCGGTGAGCTGCTGCATGACCCGATCCGGGTTGGCACTGGGTTTATCTATTTTGTTAACGGCTACTAAAAATGGCACTTCAGCAGCCTTGATGTGATTAATTGCTTCTACAGTCTGTGGCATGACTCCATCATCCGCTGCCACAACCAGAATAACAATATCGGTGAGATTAGCTCCCCGAGCACGCATAGCCGTAAAAGCTTCATGACCCGGAGTATCAATAAAAGTGATCCGGTTGTCTTTGACTCTTACCTGATAAGCACCTATATGCTGGGTAATACCACCCGCTTCACCCGAGGCTACATCCGCTTTACGGATTCTGTCTAACAACGATGTTTTACCATGGTCAACATGCCCCATTACCGTGATTACAGGTGGACGTGGTTTCAGGCTCTTTTCATCATCAATGATTTCTTCCAGTAGGGTTTCTTCCCTGGATACTTCACGTTCCACTGATACTTCATACAAAGCAGCTAGAATTTCGGCGGTATCAAAGTCTATCTCCTGATTGATAGTCGCCATGGTACCTAGATCCATTAGCTTTTTCAGCATGTCAGCCGGGCTACGGTGCATTTTCTCAGCTAAATCACGCACCGTAATAGATTCAGGTATGGAAATATTGGTGGGCAATTCCTGTACGGCCTCTTCTTTTCTGCGCTTGTGCTTTTTCTTGACCGGTCTACTAAAGTCCCGTTGGGGTGGTCTCCCCTTGCCCTTAGCAGCCCAGCTATTTGAGCTATTGGGCTTTTGGGTTCCCGGTTTCTTTTTGGTATCAGTGCGAGTACGATCGGTGGACTCTGCTGAAGGTACCCGAGCTTTGTTCTGATCCTGAGGAGAACGTTTTCCTGTTGGCGAGGGTCTGGCTCCTTCACCCGCTTGGGTACGCGCCTGGCCAGGTTCTTGTCCTCTTGGAGACGTGGCACGCGTATCGCTATGGGGACGAGAAGATCCCGACCTTCCCCCACCTGAACTAGGCGGCTTTGGCCCACGAGGATATTGTCCCCCCCGTTGTTGATCTCGAGTTGGTTGTCCAGTCTTATCCTGTTCCCGTGCTGGTTGTGAACCACGCGGTTGCTGGGCAGCACGCTGCTGTTGATCAAGCTGGGGCCTATTACCACGATCATGAGTAGCATGATCACGTGATTGCCCTGGGCGAGGTTGATCTCTGCGGGGGCGTTGATCCCGAGACTGTCCCTCCCGGATCGGCTGCGAAGTATTCGCTTTTGATGCCGATCTATGGGTAGACGGGCCCTGCAAATCAGAGCGCGTCTGCCTTTTTTGTTCAGGAACAGGTTTTGATTGCTGTCTAGGTTGAGAATCACGAGTTTGGTCAACCCCGCTGGAACGACGTGCATCCTGTCCCGGGGTGACTTGATTAGTGGCTTTGGCCTCCTGTTTCGGTTTGACAGTCGGTGAGGCACTCTCCTCTAGCTTCTTTTTGACCCAGTTTACCTGGTTTTCTTCCATGGTGCTCATATGGTTCTTTATGTTCAGCCCCATGCCCTGTAGAGTATCTACCAACTGTTTACTCGGCATCCCAATTTCTTTTGCAAGTTCATGTACTCTTATTTTGGCCATTGAACCACCCCCGTGCTAGTAGTTTCATTTCTCGCGATTTCTATGCTATCCAGCATTTTCTTAGCCATACCGGAGTCATTGATTGTCAGAGCTACTCGGTAGGCTTTACCGACAGCTGTTCCCAAATTATACTTATCGCCTAATTCCACCCAGGGAATTTTCTGACGTCGACATAATGATACCAGCGAATCCTTGGTAGCAGGCGAAATATCTGCGCTTATAATTAGCAAACTAGCCCGTTTCCGGATCAAGCTAGTCCGGGCAGCCAGAGTTCCTGCTGATACTTTACCGGCTTTCTGGGCTAAACCTATAATGTTATATACTTTTTGCAAGCTTTACCACATCCTCAATCTCGTACCAAGTCTGAGATCTGGGTCTTGATTAATTCCCAAACATCATCTGGAATCTCCTGATTAAGAGCCTTTTGCAGACGTTTGCCCTTTGTCGCTTCACTAAAACAGTTAAGATCAGGGCAAATATAGGCCCCTCGTCCGGCTTTTTTGCCGGTGGTGTCCATTTCAATAGTTTCCTGGGGAGTTCGAACTATACGAATCAGCTCCCGTTTATTGCGCATTTCACGGCATCCCACACACATGCGTTGCGGGATCTTTCTAGGCTTGTTCATAGTCTTCGTCTTCCTCCGCCTCTTCGTTGGCAGCCAGCACTTGACTCTCACTCTTGATATCAACTTTCCATCCCGTCAATTTAGCAGCTAAACGGGCATTCTGTCCTTCTTTCCCTATAGCTAGTGACAGTTGATAATCCGGTACAACTACTCGAGCGATTTTCTCCTCTTCATAAACATCAACATAGATGACTTTGGATGGGCTGAGAGAATTAGCAATGAATCTCTCCGGGTCTCGATCATATTTGATGATATCTATTTTTTCACCATTTAGTTCTGATACTATATTCTGAACCCGCAACCCCCGTGGGCCAACACAGGCGCCTACCGGATCAACTTTGTCATCCTGGGAATAGACGGATATTTTTGACCTAGCCCCAGCTTCTCTGGCTATTGACTTGATTTCGACAACTCCATCATATATTTCTGGAACTTCCATTTCGAACAATCGTTTAAGAAAGTTGGGATGAGAGCGTGATACGAATATGTTGGGGCCTTTGGAAGTATTCTTTACCTCATAAATATAGGCCTTGATCCGCTGTCCTACCGCATACCTCTCATTGTTTATCTGATCGGAAGGTAGCATGATAGCCTCAGTGCGGCCCAGAGTAATGAAAGCTGTTCGGTTTTCAATGCGTTGAATGGTACCGGTCAGTATTTCGCCTTCCCGCTCCAAAAACTCCTCATAGATAAGACTGCGTTCAGCTTCGCGCAGCTTTTGAATGACTACTTGTTTGGCAGTTTGAGCTGCTATACGGCCAAAATTGGACGGAGTTATCTCAACATATACCAAATCCTCTTCTTTGCAATCTGGATAAAGTTCCTGAGCTTCCTCTAATGCTATCTCCATATGAGCATCCTCTACCTCAGCCACCACTGTCTTTTGCGAGTGAACGCTCACTTCTCCGGTTTCTTCATTAAAATCGACCATAGCGTTAAGCCCAGTGCCATAATTCTTTTTGTAGGCGGTATTCAAGGCTACTTTGATGGCTTCGATCAGAAAAGCTCTAGGAATACCCCGTTCTTTCTCTATATCGATCAATGCCTGTATTAATTCGTTAGACATTGTTATGCCTCCTTATAAGTTCGGGTGCAGTCGCACCACGGTAATTTCGCTGCGTGGAAGTTCGACAATTCCTTGTTCATTCTCCACCTTCAGGGTCAACTCACTATGACCAATAAGAACCCCGACCACTTGTCGGGGACCCTCAAATCCCTTGGATAATTTAACCTTCACCGGCTGCCCCTCGAAACGAATAAAATCTCGGTCACTGGTAAGTTTGCGATTTATTCCGGGGGAGGATACTTCCAGATGGTCGTACTCGATACCTGCCTCATCGATCAATCCTTGGATAGCACGACTGATCCGACTGCACAGATCGAGAGTCACTCCGGTTTCTCGATCAATGAAAATCCTTAAAAATAGATCTCCGTCCTCACGACGGTATTCAACCTCGACCAGATCAGCCTGTAATTGCTTGATAGGTTCAATCACTATCCTGGAAATCAGTTCTTTTTTCGATTCGGCCAATGTACCACCCCCGGTTTATTAAGCTTTAGGAGTATTACAATAGAAAAAGTGGGTGCACACCCACTATTTGTAACGGCATATGGTTCAGCTTGTTTTAAAGTATAACACAGTAATACTAATTTATACAAGCAATGCTAGTGTTTTTCTATCCGCCAAATAAGCTGATTTGGGTTGTTTCGGGCAAATCACGAAAACATTGGTATTCTCGCAGCACATCCATAGCCGTTTTATTGGTGTGGGTGCGCTGTTGAAAATCTTCCACAGATATAAATTCCGCTTCGTCCCGCGCTGCTACTATACCATGGGCAGCCGTCACACCTACATTGGGCAACGCTGAGAATGGTAACAGCAATCCCTGTTGGAAATTCACAAATTTATAAGCATGGGATTGGTAAATGTCCACCGGATAGAATTGGAATCCCCGGGCCAACATTTCTAAAGCTACCTCTAGAATAGGTAAGAGTTTCTTATCCTTCTGCGACGCGCCCATTCCCTGGCGTTCAATTTCCTTTATTCGCTTAAAGACCTCATCATAGCCTCTCAAAATGGTCTGGGCTTCAAAATCCTCGGCACGCACGCTAAAGAAGCTAGCATAAAAGGCCAGCGGATAATTGACTTTACAGTAAGCAATGCGAAAAGCCATAGTAACATAGGCTACCGCATGAGCCTTGGGAAACATATATTTTATCTTTTGACAGGAGTTTATATACCAGTCAGGAACCTCATATTGCCGGATAATATCAACTTCTTGTGGGCCCAAACCTTTGCCTTTACGTACATTCTCCATAATCTTAAAAGCAGTCTTCTTTTCTACTCCCTTATAAATAAGGTGCCCCATTATATCATCACGGGTACAGATAACTTCGTTCAGCTTGGCGGTGTTGTTTTCTATCAAGCTCTGGGCATTATTAATCCAAACGTCGGTGCCATGAGATAAACCACTGATACGCACTAACTCTGAGAAAGTAGTGGGGCGTGTTGCTTCCAGCATCTGCCGAACAAAACGTGTTCCAAATTCAGGTATACCATAGGTTCCCACTGTTGTGCCTATCATCTCAGGCGTTACTCCCAGGGGTTCAACTCCGGAAAAAATCCCCATAGTGTCAGGGTCATTAAGCTTGATGTCGGCGGCTTTGATGCCAGTCATATCCTCAAGTTCTTTAATGACAGTGGGATCATCATGTCCTAGGATATCGAGCTTGACTAGCTGATCTCCGATAGCATGATATTCAAAATGAGTGGTGATGACGCCGGAATCTTTATTATCAGCTGGGTGCTGCAGCGGAGTAAACTCCAGTATATCGTGATCTCGCGGTACAACAATCAAGCCTCCAGGATGCTGTCCTGTAGTACGCCTTACCCCGGTGATACCCTTAACCAGTCTATTCACCTCTGCATTTCGCAGATTCAGTTGTCTTTCTTCAGCATATTTCTTGACGAATCCATAAGCAGTCTTTTCAGCAATGGTGGATATGGTACCAGCCCGAAAGACATTCTCTCTCCCGAACAGCTGTTCAACGTAAGCATGGGCGCGGCTCTGGTATTCACCGGAAAAGTTCAAGTCTATGTCCGGTACTTTGTCGCCTTCGAAACCCAGGAAAGTTTCAAAGGGGATATCAAAGCCATCCTGACTCATCAAGGCACCACATCGCTCACAGTTGGAAGGTTCCAGATCAGCTCCACAGCCAACCGAACCATCAGTAACAAAACTGGTGTGACAACATTCTGGACATCTCCAATGGGGCGGCAGAGGATTGACCTCGGTAATGCCGGTCAGAAACGCCACCAGTGAGGATCCCACCGAGCCCCTCGACCCTACCAGGTAGCCATCCTCATTAGATTTCTTAACCAGTTTGTGGGCAATGGAATACAAAACACTGAAGCCGTGCTTTATAATGGAGTCCAGTTCCCTCTTGATTCTGGCTTCCACCAACTCGGGCAAAGGATCGCCATATAACTCCTGGGCCCGTTGCCAACTCAACTGGTATACTTCATCTTCTGCCTCATCAATTTTGGGAGGGTAAAACCCATCGGGTACCGGTTTGATATCTTCAACCAGTTCAGCAATGTAACGGGGATTATCTACCACAACTTTATGGGCAAGGGCTTCGCCAAGATAAGCAAATTCTTCTAGCATTTCCTTAGTGGAGCGTAGATATAGTCCGGAGCCCTCATCACTATCTTCATAACCCTGCCCGGCTTGAATGATGCGTCGAAAAATTTCATGTTCGGGATCCAAATAATGAACATCTCCGGTGGCTACTACCGGCTTGTTAAGTTCCTCACCGAGGGCTACAATCTGAGCGTTGATTTTTTGAAGTTCTTCCATACTACTGACTTTACCGTCCCGCAGCAAGAATTCGTTGTTAGTCAGAGGCTGTATTTCTAAGTAATCATAGAATTTAGCTGTTTCGGCGATCTCTTCAGGGGATTTACCCCCTAAAATAGCACTATACAGTTCTCCGGCTTGGCAGGCTGAACCCACTAGTATACCCTCCCGATATTGGGCCAGTTTATGGCGAGGTATTTTGGGATGGCGATAATAATGATCCAGATAAGAGATACTGATCAAACTATACAGGTTCTTTAAACCACTGCGGTTACAGGCAATAAGTATCACATGATAAGGACGCTGGCGACGATCATTTTCGATCAAATAAGCTTCTACTCCGTAGAGTATTTTTATACCATGTTTTTTCGCTTGTTGGTAGGCATCCGGAAATGCTTGAATACAGCCATGATCAGTAATAGCTATAGCCGGGTGGCCCCAAAAGGCCGCCCGTTCGATCAAAGCCGCTGTTTCCGTTAATCCGTCCATAGCACTCATTTTAGTATGGGCATGGAGTTCGACGCGCTTGATAGTAGCCTGATCTGTTCGCTGTTTTTTCTCTCGTTGAGCATAGCTGTCCATGAACAACACAATTTCGCGGGCAAAGGTATCATAACGAACCCCTCCCTTTACCCGTATACAGTCGCCCACCTGAATAATGTCATCCTGGGGACGATCTAAAAAGGCTTTCACTAGAATGGAATCAGTATAGTCGGTGAGGTTATAAGTGACTACCATGCGTCCATCACGCAAGACTGTACTTTCCTTGGCCCAAATCTCGCCCTCTACTATAGCCGTCTTCAGTCCTTCCTGCAGGTCGACCACCGGCATGGTCTTGGCCTCGGACAACTTCTGGTCGGGACGACTACGTCTGCTATTGGCAGAACGTTTGGCAGTTGATTCGAATTCTGGTAACCAGTTACCCTGAGACGGTTCTATCACGGTAATTTCCGGCAGTGATGTATGTTCATTACTGGGCAAAACCCGTACCAAGACCGATAGCCGATACTTCTGCCAGTACCACTCCGACAATCGGCTACAAACTTCATTATCTAGATATTTTTGGTATTGGCTTTCGTCGGTGGGATGAAAGTCTAAACGCATTTCGTCGGCGGTAAATGGTGCTAAGGGTATTGGGGAATTCTTAAAAAGGTAAGCTACCAATTCTGATTGGTGTTTATTAAACAGCGAGGTCAAATGTTGACTGCTGTTGGACAGGGAAGGCAGGAGCTCAATTTGATCTAAAAAAGGGTATTCTTTTAAAAGAATCTGTTCAGTCGCCTGGATCTCTCCAACCGATATGGGTTGTTCCACGGCGATCATCAGCTTCCAACGCCGCTGCTCAGCAAACACCTCCACTCGCTCTAATGTAGCATTCTCCCAGTTGGGATTGTTAGCAAAGCAGGAGTGGAATTGCACCAGGCTTTTTCCTTGCCTCATTTAAATCGCCTCCCGCTTTTAGTTTAAACGATCAATCCTTCTTAAGCCTTTGACCACTGATAATTCATCTATTACTTGCTCGATGCTCATGTTGGGGGGCAGGTGAATCAACAGTTCAACTTCCAGATCATCGTCTTCCAGGCGGGTCAGTTCAATATTTTTAATCAAAATATCCATATCCCCTAGGATCGAACCAATTATCCCCACCTGGCCAGGCCGATCTTCTAAGAGCATCAACAGGCCTTTGTATTCCCTCAGACCAGTAAACTTTTCTTCAAAATGGATAAAATATATCAGAATGAACAATATGAGAGCCGTAGTGGCAATGGCGGGTATGTATAAACCCGCACCTACGGCCAAACCGATACAAGCCACTACCCAAAGTCCGGCGGCAGTAGTCAGACCCCGCACTGTTGCTCCTTCGCGCATAATGGTGCCAGCACCCAAAAAGCCGATCCCACTGATAACTTGAGCCGCAATCCTGCCTGGATCAGCATTTACAGTCTGATAATATTGAAAATACATGTCCAAAGAGACTACCATGGCCAGGGCTGATCCAACGCATACCAGAGTGTAAGTGCGTAGACCAGCAGGACGGTTTAGGCTCTCTCTTTCTAAACCAATTAAACCACCCAAAATACCGGCTAAAGCTAACTTGAAAATAATCTCATAAACCGACATACCTTCACATCCCAGTCAGATTTACCGTTGCCGTATAATCTCTACCACGGTATCGGTGACCTGAGCAATGGCTACATTAAAAACCTCATTCTCCCATCTTTTCTTCACTTCGACTTGATTATCCTGCAATGCTTTCGGTCCAACTGTTATGCGCACCGGTATGCCTATCAAGTCGGCATCCTTGAATTTTACCCCTGCTCGTTCGTCTCGGTCATCCAGCAGCACTTCCAAACCTCGCTCCTGCATTTCCACATAAAGCGATAGAGCTGTTTCCATCTGATCTTCCTTTTTAGCGTTAACCGGAACGATTATAACCTGGAAAGGGGCAATGGGCAAAGGCCAGACTATCCCGTTGTCATCATGATTCTGCTCAATAGCTGCTGCCATGGTTCGTGAAATACCTATGCCATAACAGCCCATAACCATTGGTACAGCCTGCCCATGTTGGTCAAGGACGGTAGCATTCATAGCCTGGGAATACTTGACTCCCAGCTTGAATATATGGCCTACTTCTATACCGCGAGCAGTAAGAAGGGGTTTTCCACAGGACGGACAGGGATCTCCTGCTACCGCATTGCGTATATCAACGTATTCTTCTGGTACAAAGTCACGCTCGGGGTTCACATTAGTATAATGGTAATCATCCTCATTGGCGCCACAGGTGAAATTCCTCATCCCGGCTATTTCCAGATCAGCATAAACCTTCACATCCAAACCAACCGGTCCCAGAGACCCAAATCCAGCTCCCACTGCAGCGCGAACCGATGCATCATCAGCCATATGCAATTCCTGGCATCCCAGCAAGTTCTTAAACTTGATCTCATTAAGATCCCGGTCACCTCGGAGTATAGCCGCTACCAGCTGGCCATCGGCATAATACATGAGGGTTTTGACCTGGCGCTGTTCAGGTTGTCCGGTAAATTCAACCAGATCCCTAATAGTACGCATCTCGGGAGTATGGATCTTTTGCAGAGCTTGTCTATCTTCATGAGGCCCATCGTCACTAAACACACAGGCAGCCTTATCCACATTGGCGGCAAAATCACCTGCTTCGCAGAATACGATTTCATCCTCTCCGGTATCGGCTAATACCATAAATTCATGGCTTTCATTACCGCCAATAGCGCCACTGTCAGCTTCCACCACCCGGTAGTGAAGCTTCAAGCGTTGAAAAATACGATTATAAGCGGCATACATTTTCCGGTAAGATACATCTAACCCCTCCTCATCCATATCGAAGGAGTAGAGATCTTTCATGATAAATTCTCGTCCCCTCATCAATCCAAAGCGGGGGCGGATTTCGTCACGATACTTATTCTGGATTTGATAGAGCAACAACGGCAAATCCCTATAAGAGTGGACATCTCCATCTACCAGACTGGTAATTATCTCTTCATGAGTTGGTCCTAGGGCAAAATACCGCTGGTGACGGTCGATTAATCGAAACATTTCCTCACCATAAACATCCCAGCGCCCAGTCTGTTCCCACAATTCACGCGGCTGAATTATGGGCATCAAGACCTCCTGCCCCCCAGATCGATCCATTTCTTCGCGCACGATGGCCTCAATCTTTCTCAGCACCCGGTGGGCCAGAGGGAGATATGAATAGATACCCGCACCAGCCTTACGAATATAGCCCGCTCTCAACAGCAGTTGGTGACTGATCGTCTCTGCCTCGCTAGGAACCTCGCGCAGTGTAGGACAAAACAACTCAGAAAACTTCAATTACCTTTACCCCCTTGTCCACATTGTTTATTAATTTCAGCTATTAGTTCATCTATTAATTCTGCTTCCGGTACTTTTTTAATAATCTCTCCCCGGCGAAACAGCAGTCCTACTCCCTTGCCCCCAGCAATACCTACATCAGCTTCTCGCGCCTCACCGGGACCATTTACAACACATCCCATAACAGCTACTTTAATAGGATCAGGAATGAATTTGATTTTCTCATCGACTGCTTGGGCTAATTGGATCAGATCTATTTCTGAACGACCGCAGGTAGGGCAGGATATTAGCTCAGCACCACGGTTTCGCAAGCCCAGATTTCGAAGGATTTCATAAGCTGCCCATACTTCTTCCACAGGATCGGCGGTCAAGGAAACCCTGATAGTATCACCGATGCCTTGGTATAAAAGCAAACCTAAGCCCAGCGCCGATTTAATCAAACCCCGTTCCATGGTGCCAGCTTCAGTAATGCCAACATGTAGGGGATAGTCTACCTCTTGGGATAACCTCTGATATGCTTGTACCGTCATCAATACTGAAGATGATTTCAAAGAGACTTTTATATCGGTAAAACCCATGTCCTCTAGGATTTTAATATGCTCTAAGGCACTTTCCACCATGGCTTCGGCACACACTTTTCCATACTTGGCCAGCAGAGCACGTCCTAAAGATCCAGCATTCACACCTATGCGGATCGGTATGCCCTTATCCTGACAGCGACGGACTACTTCCCGAACCCGTTGGGGCTCGCCAATATTGCCTGGATTGATACGTAGCCCTTGCGCCCCGGACTCTATACTCTTTAAAGCTAGTCGGTAGTCAAAATGGATATCAGCTATCAGTGGGATTTTTATCTGCCCCAGGATCTGAGCAATAGCTTCGGCAGCTTCTTCATCTGGTACCGCTACTCTAACCACTTCACAACCCGCTGATTCCAGTTGTTGAATCTGCCGGACGGTTGCTCTAATGTCCCTGGTGTCGGTGTTGGTCATGGATTGAACTACTACAGGATGGTCGCCCCCGATGGAGACCCCCCCGATTTTAATAACTCTGGTTTTGTAGCCCATCAAAGTCATCCCTTAATTAGTCTTACAATGTCATTAAAAGTGACAAGAACAATCAGGAGCATTAAGAATAAAAAGCCTAACCAGTGAACAAATCCTTCTTTTTCTGGTTCCATAGGTTTTCGTCGTATTGCCTCCACTACGGAAAAGACGATGCGACTACCATCCAAAGCTGGTATAGGCAACAAATTAAGGATCCCCAGGTTGATGCTCAGATAGGCCGCAAAGTTAATCAAAAACACGGTGCCTATTTGAGCGGCCTCCCCAACCAGGCTAACTATACCCACTGGCCCGGCTAGATCTGAAGTTGATGCCCCTCCCGTAAATAGAGTACCTAGCCATGATAATAAGAGAATGGTCAATTGATAGGTTTGCTCAAGTCCCAGTTTGACAGAGTCCCAAATACCAAGTTTGTTATAGTTTACCAGGTTCAATACTCCGATGGCAGGTTGCCCACCGGTTCCTTGATCGTCAGGCATTACCTTCAGGTTCTTGATCTGCCCATCCCGTTCTAATTGGATATTAAGGGTTTCACCTGGTTGTGACCCGGCGATCATCTTGGTAAAGTCAGACCAAGTCGTTACCGGATTTCCATTTACACTTATGATGCGATCGCCAGCGCTGAGACCAGCTTGAGCAGCAGGTCTATTTTCCAATACTTTCCCTAAAACGGGTTCATCCGTGGACTCAGGAATACCAATGAAAGCGAAGCTATATATGAATAGCAGTAAAGCCAAGATAAAATTCATGAAAGGTCCCGCAAAGGATACCCGGATTTTCTCCAGGGGGGTACGATTATTGAAGCCATCGGGATCATTCTCGTCACCTGGTTCCTCACCGGCCATGCGAACATATCCGCCTAATGGAAAGAGGCGCAGCGAATACTGTACTCCATTACGGGTAGTCGACAGGAGCTTGGTGCCAAATCCCAGACTGAATTCGTGAACGGGGATGCCTATGCGGCGAGCTACTATAAAGTGACCCCATTCATGAGCCAGGATCAATACGGCAATAATAATGATCGTTATCAAAACGGACACTAATTTATCCTCCTTTAGCAATGCGCTCCCTAGTCAGTTCGCGAGCATTCTGGTCACATTGTAGTATGTCTTGCACCGTTGTAACCACTTTGACCTGATGTTGGTTCATAACATGGGCAACCAGGTCAGGTATATCCGTAAACCTCATGCGTCCCGACAGGAAGTGTTGCACAGCAACTTCATTGGCGGCATTCAATACCGCCGGCATGGTGCCTCCCCTTTGCCCCGCCTCATAGGCCAATTGCAGACAGGGAAACCTTTTCATATCAGGTTGTTCAAACTGTAAACCCTGCTTGCTGATCAAATCCAACCGCTTGGTAGGAGTGGCGAACCTCTGCGGGTAAGTCAGAGCATATTGAATGGGTATCCTCATGTCAGGCACTCCCAAATGAGCCAACCATGATCCATCTACAAACTCAGCCATAGAGTGAACTATGCTTTGCGGATGGACCAATACCTGTATTCTATCAAAGTCCACCTGAAATAGATGGTGAGCTTCAATAACTTCCAATCCCTTATTCATCATACTAGCTGAATCCACTGTTATTTTGGGTCCCATTGACCAATTAGGATGCTGCAAGGCCATTTCCACGGTTACTTCCTGCAGCTGTTCGTAGCTAAAAGAACGGAAAGGTCCTCCGGAGGCAGTAAGCCAAATCTGTTGCAGAGACTTGTGTTCGTCTCTTAGACATTGAAAAATGGCGGAATGTTCGCTGTCCACCGGAATCATTTCACTCCCGGTATCCTGGCATAGGGGCATAATGATATCTCCCGCGGCTACCAGTGTTTCTTTATTGGCTAGGGCTATGCGTTTACCTGCCTTAACTGCCTCCCAAGTAGGCAGGATACCAGCAGCACCGCTTACTGCCACCACCACTATATCGATTGCTTCTAAGGAAGCTATATGACACAAACCCTCCTGACCAGTAAGTATCTGCACCGTCTCCGGAAGACGGTCTTTGAGAGCTTGATATTTAGAAGCATCATAAATAACCACATAAGCAGGGTCAAACCGATATACCTGTTCACAGAGCAGGTCAACTTCATCCAAGGCAGCCAAAGCCTGTATCTTAAACAGATTCGGATGATGAGCAACGACATCCAGGGTCTGTTGCCCGATCGATCCGGTAGAACCCAGTAGTGAAATCAGCTTCATTAATCTATTTTCCTCCAGTTAAACCTGTCAAAGACACCCGCCCGGTAGCAAGCCATAAAAATCACTACCAAAACCGGCAAAGCGATCATTCCCATTACTCCCGCCATTTTCAGACCTACATATAGAGCGATCAAGGTGACCAGGGGATGAATCCCAATGTTATCGCCCACTATTTTGGGCTCTAGGAATTGCCGTGTAACTGAAATTATCAAATACAAGATGAGCAGACCCACTGCCAACTGGGTATTGCCAATGATCAGTTCCCAAATTATCCAGGGAATAAAAAGGACACCTGGACCTAGTATCGGTAAAATATCCAACAACCCTGTTACAATGCCAATGGTAAATGCATATTCCACTCCTATTATTTTCAACCCAATGATAACGACAATGGCTGTAATACTGATCAAAATACCATAAGCTTTTAGAAACCCGATCAAGGCCCGGAATAATTCGGCAATCACATCTTGTGACTGAGAACGGGCGCTCCCCGGAATGATCTGTAGAATAAAGCGGCGCAATAAAGCACGATCTTTAATAATGAAGAAAGTAGCCACCATGGCTATCAGTATTACTACAAAGGCTCCGGGAAGAGCTGCAAAAATATCTACTAAGTACTTGATGAGTGTACTGGCAACATTCTGCAGGATATCGGATACACTTTGCAGAGCGTCTTCCAGATTTTTTTGTAATTGCGGAGCAAGATCCAAGCTAAGATAAAATAAACGAAAGTCGGCTAATGTTGCTATAGTTTGGTTTATTACCTGATCCGAGTATGAGAGCATCAAGGTATACAATCCAGACAGTTCTTTAACGATCTTGATAATAGCCAGGGAAAGCAAGTATATAAATCCACCCACAGCCAATATCAAGCTGACAACTACTGCCAGGCTACGTCTCATCCGCAACCGATTCTCAAAGAATGCCACGACGGGTTCAATCACCACCGCCAGCGCTACCCCAATAATAAAAGGTAAAAATAGGACGAGGACGTAAATCAGTAGTTTACCCAAAACTGGAAACACATAGGCAAACAAGAGGTATATAATTGCCAGAGCTAGCACTACTACGGTCATTTTAACCAGGAGTTTAAGGTTTTTCTGCAGTTCAGGATCCATAGATTATCCCCCGTTTCTTCAGCCCAGGTATTGCAGGAAAAAATAGACCAGCGGAACCACCAACAAAAAACTGTCAAAGCGATCGAGAACGCCCCCATGACCAGGTATGATATGGCCGCTGTCTTTTACTTGGAAAAACCGTTTTATCCCAGACATCAACAAGTCTCCGAACTGAGCAGCAACACTCGTCAAAACACCTAGTAGTAAAGCATATGCACTTATTAAGTTTACCATATCCGTTAAGCTAAAAAACACCAGGGCTATCAGGGAAGTCAATAAGATTCCACCCAGTGAACCCTCCCAGGTTTTGTTGGGACTCAGTCGCGGAGCTAGTTTGTGTTTGCCCCATTTAATGCCAACTGCATATCCACCAATGTCACTAGCCCAAGTTAAGAAAAATGCAAGCAAACACCAGACAAAACCCTGTTCCATAAACGACAATTTAATAGCATACGATAGACATACCCCGATATAAACTGCAAAAAACATGACCATAGCTGTGTTGTCAAAAGATGTATTGGGATAGTTGGTCACCACCCTAAATACTGCTAAAAGCAAGGTAATGAACAGTAGAGTTGTCAAAGGGTATGCCACTACTTCCACCAACAGGAAAGCCATCACCAATAATAAGGCAGGTAACACTGGAGCTGGCCTGCCGGCTTGCTTCATCATACCGATAAATTCGTACAGACCCACTAATGCTAGCAATGAAAAGAATCCCATGCGAAACATTTCCCCGGCATATAGGATTCCGATCAGCAGCGGGATCCCAATAAGAGCCGTAATAACTCTAGTTCTAAGCATAAGAATCCCCCTGTCCGTCTACGTTTAATCCTCCAAAACGGCGGTCACGCTGTTGAAACTCCCAGATGGCTTTAAGCAGTTCTTCCCGGTTGAATTCCGGCCACATCACAGGAGAAAACCAGAGTTCGGCATAAGCTATTTGCCAGAGCAGAAAATTACTTATCCTCATTTCCCCTGCTGTTCTGATAAGCAGATCGGGATCGGGCAACCCCGCTGTGTATAAGAATCTCTTAAAATGATATTCATTGATATCTTCTGGCTCCAATTGCCCCTGTTTGACCTGAGTGGCAATCTGTTGCACCGCTTTGATGATTTCATCCCGGGCACCATAGTTTATGGCAATATTGAGTACCATTCCCTGGTTGGCAGCGGTTTTTTGCACAGCCTTGTCAATAGCTTGAACACTAGCTGGAGGGAGGTTACGGTAGTCACCTAAAACCTTTATATGAATACCATTTTGATGTAGTTCTTTGAGTTCCTTGTTTATATACTCCACCAACAAACTCATCAGATAGCTGATCTCATCGTGAGGTCTTTTCCAATTCTCTGTGGAGAAAGCAAAAACGGTCAAGCAAGAAATACCCAATTCACTACAGGTCTCCACTACTTGTTTCAAAGAACTCATACCAGCACGATGCCCAAAGGTACGCGGCATAAATCGCTTTTTCGCCCAACGGCCATTGCCATCCATGATAATAGCTATATGCTGAGGTAGTTTATCCATATCGATAAGCTGGCTATAGTTGGATATAGTATGGCTCACTTTTCACCCTTCTTCCCAAAATCATAAACCCCCGGTTTACGGGGGTAGAGTGAATGCTAATACTATAATACATGCTAGTTAACTGTCTGGCTAGACTTCCATAATATCCTTTTCTTTTGCGGTCAGAATTACATCAATATCCTTGATATATTTATCAGTAGTTTTCTGGATCTCGTCGTTGCCCTTCTTGGCCTGATCTTCAGAAATCATTTTTTCCTTTTCACTGGATTTCAGCATATCATTGGCATCACGACGTATATTGCGCACCGCCACTTTAGCTTCTTCGCCCCGTTTTTTTACTACCTTCACCAATTCTTTACGGCGTTCCTCAGTTAGCTGAGGTATCGCAATGCGAATAACATTGCCGTCATTGGTGGGGTTTACTCCCAGATCTGATTTCAAGATAGCTTTTTCAATGTTCGCGATGCTACTCTTGTCCCAGGGCTGTATGACCAGTAGGCGTGCCTCGGGTACAGTTATATTAGCCAGTTGATTAAGGGGAGTTGGCTCTCCATAATAATCAACCATAATTTTGTCAAGCATAGCTGGATTGGCACGACCGGCCCTTAAGGTCGCCAAATCTTTGGTCAAATGCTCAATGGTTTTTTGCATTCTGTCTTCGGTTTCGCTAAGAATATCATTGATCATTTTCTAACCTCCCAACGTAGGTACCTATATCTTCACCCATAACAGCTCTTAGAATATTACCTTCCTGGGTCAGATCGAAAACAATTATCGGTATGCCATTATCCATGCATAAAGACGCGGCCGTGGAATCCATAACTCCCAATCCCTTATTAAGCACCTCTATATAGCTCAGGTTTTCAAATTTTTGAGCATCCGGATTGGTAACAGGATCGGCATCATATACTCCATCTACTTTTTTGGCCATCAAGATAACTTCCGCTTCTATCTCAGCAGAGCGAAGGGCAGCAGCAGTATCAGTGGAAAAATAGGGATTACCAGTACCAGCTGCAAATATGACCACTCGGCCCTTTTCCAGATGCCTTATGGCACGTCTCCTTATGTAGGGTTCGGCTACTTCCTTCATCTCAATAGCCGACATAACACGTGTTCCCATGTTTTTCTTTTCTAAGGCATCCTGTAAGGCCAAGGCATTAATAACCGTAGCTAGCATACCCATGTAATCAGCAGTGGCCCGATCCATCCCCTGGGAACTACCCGCTACTCCCCGCCAAATATTGCCTCCACCGACTACTACGCTAACTTGAACACCCTGTTTAACTACTTCTACTACCTGGCGAGAAATTGAAGTAAGTATGTCATGATCGATTCCATACCCTCTTGTGCCCGCCAGGGCTTCACCGCTTAGTTTCAGCACTATCCGTTTATATTTGGGGTATTTCAAGCCTCTACCTCCCTCTACCTCCCAGATCCATAAGCTATTCTGATTTAATCTGTGCCATGACCTCGGTCGCAAAGTCCACTTGTTCTTTTTCTATGCCCTCTCCTACTTCAAAGCGAGCAAAACGCCGGATATTAATGTTTTCACCAATCTTGGATACCATCTCCAGAACCATTTGCTGTACGGTCTTGTCTGGATCTTTGATATAGGGCTGTTCTAAAAGACAATTTTCTTTGAAGTATTTTTCGAGACGACCTTCTACCATCTTATCAATTACCTTTTCCGGTTTGCCTTCTTCCAAGGCCTGGGCACGTAAAACCTCTTTCTCATGATCCTGGACGGCCTGAGGTACTTCTTCTCTATTTATATAGGTTGGATTAGATGCAGCAATCTGCATAGCTATGTCATGAGCGAGTTGCTTGAATTCGTCAGTCTTGGCAACAAAATCGGTTTCACAGTTTATCTCCACCAATACACCGATTCTGCCACCACCGTGAATATAAGAAGTTATGGTGCCTTCACTGGCTATCCTACCAGCTTTCTTGGCAGCCTTAGCCAGTCCTTTGGTGCGAAGCTCGTCGATCGCCTTTTCAATATCGCCCCCAGTAGCTTCCAAAGCCTTTTTACAGTCCATCATTCCTGCTCCGGTTCTCTCCCGGAGTTCTTTTACCATCTGCGCTGTTATCACTGTGGTAACCTCCTCTAATATATTTAAGAAAAAGGGGGTGATTGGACTTCACCCCCCTTATTGGCTTCCTAAGCCGTTACCTGTTCACCTTGTTTGCTCTCCAACACGGCATCGGCAATCTTGGAGGATATGAGTTTCACGGCTCTAATAGCATCGTCGTTGCCAGGAATTACATAATCGATTTCATCTGGGTCACAATTGGTATCTACAATAGCCACTACGGGAATGTTTAACTTACGAGCTTCCGCCACGGCTATTTTTTCCTTACGGGGATCAACCACAAAAACGGCCCCGGGTAGTTTATCCATTTCTTTAATACCACCGAGAAATCTCTCCAACCGCTCTCTCTCATTCACCAGGCGGGCGACTTCTTTCTTGGTCAATACATCAAAAGCTCCCTCAGCTTCCATCTTTTCCAATTGTTTGAGACGCAATACCCGCGCGCGAATAGTTTGATAGTTGGTCAACATGCCGCCTAACCAACGCTGATTTACAAAATGCATCCCGCAACGTCCGGCTTCTTCGCGGATGGTCTCCTGAGCCTGTTTCTTGGTACCGACAAAGAGCACTCCTTTGCCTTCCGCAACCACGCTCTTGATGAATTCATAGGCTTCGTCGAATTTCTTAACGGTCTGTTGTAAATCAATGATGTAGATTCCGTTGCGCTCCATGTAAATGTAAGGAGCCATTTTGGGATTCCATCGGCGGGTCTGATGTCCGAAGTGTACTCCTGCTTCCAGGAGCTGTTTCATGGTAATAACTGACATAGTTCATCCTCCTTTTTGTTTTACCTCCGCTGCTTCGACCTTTTCAACCACTGTTTTTTAACAGCACCGAGTTGAAAAGTCCACTAGCGTGTGTGATGTGTTTACCAGAAAATAATATACCAGAGCGCAGGCGCATTTGCAAGATTTTCGATTAGGTTTTAATATTCAACAAGTACTTTCATATAGCTTGCTTCTTGAGGATTGAAGGGTAGCACTTCGCTCAGGTAAAAATATAAGCCCCCTCAGCGGCGGACTTTTAACAAGTTTTATAGGTTTGGCACTGGGATTCTTAATAACTGGAGTGTTTGTTCTTCAAACTACCCGACGTTTTTGAATTATATTCAATATGAGACTTACTTCGCCGCGGCCCATGTTTAATTTCCTAGCAATGTCTTTAATAGCATAACCCTGTTGTTGCAATGCTAAAACTTGATGATAGTACGAAGGTAGATCCTGATCAGCTTCCGATAATAACTCATAATGCCCACTTTCCCCATCACTGTCCCTATCACTAAAGTTGGAAACTTCCTGGGGATGGATTGGGCTGTTATCGCCCTTTTCACCGGTGTTTTTCAATTGATCCATGACCTGGGATTCTAGTTTGGCAGTTATCTGATCGGATAATTCAACAGCCTGGATCAAAAGTTGTTCCAGGTCTGATTTTACCGCCTGGCTTTCCTGCAGCGTTTGCAGCACTTCCTGCCGATAACTCTCCAGAAATCGCCTGTGCTGGGTTAGAATCACCAGGGTCGACCCTAAGGCTATAATGCTTATAACCAGTAAACCGGTCACTACTTCCACATCCTCAAGCTCGTATATCTAAGTTGGATCCACGATCCGGGTCATTGGCCCAATTGGTGGCTTCTTCTTCCTCAGATTCACTGTGGTCAGCGTTCTTTTTATGGGGAGATTTTTTTTTCTTATCTGACTGCTTTTCCCTTATTAAGGCTGCTTCACTGGCGGGCGTTTGATTGACAGTAGTGCTGACCTGCTCGGTCTGCTGAGCTATCTGCTCCAGGAAAGCCTGTTGCCTTACCTGCTGGTCAGTTTTTTCGATTTGCTGCAGTTTGGAAACTTCCCCGACCTTTTGTACTAAAACTTGCATATCAATGCTACGGATGGTCATCGCATTTCACCCCCTGAATCAGCTAAGGGACGTCAGCCGAACTTCTCCATCTTGATATATGAATTCTGCGTATTTTATGGGGTCGTTTACAAGATAAACTGCTTGACCGATAGTAATCCTTACTCCCGGATAGACAACCTCAGATACTCTGACTTTGGCAGTATGGGATTTTTCAAATTCTGCTTCTAGAAAGGCCAACCGCTCTTCATAGGAGGACATCTCTTGGCGCAAACTCTTAAAATCATCCAACATTTTAATCAAGGCAAGCCGCCTTTTGTCACTCAAGCTATCCAGGGGAACAGCGCTACGTTGAAATGTCTGCAAATTTTGGTTCAAACTATCATAGACCTTTTTCTTTTCCGCTTTGGTTTTCATTAACTCCTGATACTCTTGTCTTAAATGAGGGTTGACCCCCACTTCAATCACCGTCTGTGTAGCCAGTTGCGATCCTAGCACTTTGGATTGAACCAAATTAAAAGCCTGAATAACTCCTCCGACTATTATTGCTCGGCGATCAGAAACTACTACACTGCCTCCACTACGAACCTGAGATTGCATGATGGAGTCACGCACCACTACATCTCCGCCCGCTTCGACGATGGAGTTTTCTATGAAGCGAGCATAGACATTTTGCCCTGCTTTGACCAATCCTTTAGCGCCTGAGGTTATCCCACCTTTGACCTCAATAGAGCCCTCCGCTATAACCTGAGCCCCTTCAACAAAACCCTTGATCTCAATATCTCCAGTGGCATGAACCTTGAAACCAGGGGCGATGTTGCCATGTATTATTATATTACCTAAAAAATCAATGTTGCCAGTGGCAAAATCGATGTCCTGACTGATCACCAGAACCGAATCAACCATAACCTTTCCGTCGACAATGGTAACATGGCCGTCACAGTTTGCATAAAGATTTCTCTCCTCCTCATCGGCCACGGTGTTTTTGCCCCGTGGCAGACGCCAGTCCCGACCACGTTTGGGAGGAATTTCTCGATTGGTTACGTCCCGACCCGGGATCCCTTCGGTGGGAGGGATTCTCTCCACCAGCAATTCACCCATTTTCACATTGTGTATCAAACCACGCTCATGGTAGTCAATTCTGCCCTTTTCATCTTCCTTTAGCTCTAATCTTTCGTTTATTAGGGGAAATTTAAAGATTAGTTTTCCATCAACGCCATCTTGCGGTTCAAGTCCCTTGGCAACCAACGTTCTCTTGCCCCAATTCTGCTCCTCAAGAATCTGGTCGATCACCTTTTCATCAATACCATAAACAATATCGTTTTCTTGGAGCGCCTTTAAAACTTGCTCACGTTTGCAGGGAGCTCCCGAGCCAATTGGTGCTGAAACTTCCAGGTAGGCATGCATTTTACCCGGACTGAAACTGATTTTAACCTGTCCGTCTATATTGAGGTTAGAGTCAGACATATTTATCCCCCTTCCCCGTTTACTAGGTTACCAAATGCTTCTTTTTACTCAGACTGCCCCTCAGCCTTAATACTGCTTTAGTATGCAGTTGCGATATTCTGGACTCTGATAGATTTAAGGTGAGTCCTATCTCCTTTAAGGTCAAACCCTCATAATAATATAGATATATCACTGTCTTTTCCTTTTCAGGAAGTTTACTTATCGAACTGGCCAGCAGGCTTTTTATCTCCTGTATCTCCACCATTTCTAGAGCATTAACTGCGTTTTCATCTTCCATCATCTCTACGATGCGACGCCTTTTGTCCTCACCTTCGTCTCCTGGAAAATAATCATCTAATGATATTATCGTCGTAGCGGCTACTTCTTTTAATAGTACCGCCAAATCCTGTTGGCTAATGCCTAGCTCCTCGGCTACCTCCTGATCGGTAGCGGTTCTGCCCAAACGACTTTCCAACTGCAAGTAGGTTTTTTCCAATTCCTTGCTTTTTTGTCGCACTGATATCGGCACCCAATCCATAGAGCGCAAACCGTCTATCATAGAGCCTCGGATACGAGTAATGGCATAGGTCTCAAATTTAATATTACGAGCAGGGTCAAACTTTTCTATGGCATCCATTAGTCCCTCAATGCCATAGGATATTAATTCATCCACTTCTACTAAGGAAGACAAATTAATGGCCAAACGATTGGCCACATATTTTACCATAGGCGCGTAATGAATTATTAATTCATCTCGGGCTTCCAACTGAGCATGCTCTTTGTAGTTATTCCATAGTGCACTCAGGTCAGTCTTCACTTAAATAACCCGCTCTCCATGTCCAATGGTTCTGACTAATAAACTACCATTTTCAACATCAAAGGTAATGGTTCGTCCAAAGTTTCCGCCGGTATCTTGAGCTAGCAGCTTAATGCGTTGTTTTGCTAAATGTTCGATAACAGCCTGGGTATTTCTCTCGCCGATTTTCATTATGTCGCTCTCACCCGAGAACTTAAACATTTGAGCTCCACCAGCGATCTTAGCCTGCAATCGTGCTCGCGAGGCCCCGTTTTTATCCATTTCCTCCAGTAACATCAATATGGCACTATCAGCAAACTTCGCACGATTCTGAGGGTTTTTTGCCTGGGTACTGTCGGGCAGCATTATATGTGCCAACGCGCCCACCTTGGCAGTTGTATCGCAAACACAAATGCCTATGCAAGAACCTAATCCAGCTGTCATCAACTTATTAGGTGCTTTGGTCAATTTCAGATCAGCCATCCCGACCTGAATAATACTTGCCATCAATGACTCACCCCAAGCGCAGTTAAAATAGTGTCCAGTGAACCAGGTTCAGGCAGCATGAAGAAATGTCCAACTACATCTTCAGTATCTTTTTTGAACTGGGTTTCCAATACCAAAACATGGTCAGCTACTTCTCCAAACTGAGCTAAAATTGCATTTAATATAGCCCCGGCCATATCCATTCCCAGAGCTGGTACTGACGGTGTCATGGTAAGTTGAGTAAACATAGCTAGGGCATTGAGGTAGGTTGCGGAAATAATATTACCCAACTCCATCATAGCTGAATATTCCATCTCTCCCATTTCCTGCGGTTTGGTATTCCCGACTGGTTTTCCCATCATCATGTCTACCAGTCGACAGGCCTGTTCCACTCGAATAATAAATAGTAAGCTGGCAGGAGCCGAACCTTCTACAGTTAGATAAATTCCCACCACATATAGATCAGCCCCTCCTATTAAATCAGGAACTTTGTCAAACTCTAATATGCTTACCTGCGGAACATTCATATCAATTTTGCTGTTGATCATTTGGGCTAAAGCCGTAGCAGCATTGCCCGCTCCAATATTGCCAATCTCCTTTAGAGCATCCATCTGTATATTTGATAATTCCAGGTAATCACTCACATTCTTCACCACCCTGCCTCAAATATTTTGGCAAGATCAAGAAGAATTAGCAGTCGTTCATTAACCTTGGCAATGCCTCTGATATGATCAGCTTCCAGGTTACCATAGACTTTAGCAGCCGGTTCAATATTATTTCCCTGGATACGCAAAACTTCTGAAACCTCATCCACGATTATACCCACCTGATATTCATCCAATTTGAAAACAATAATCCGCTTAGCTTCCTGATTTTCAGAGGTTTGCAGGTTGAATTCAAAGTGCAGGTTGACAATAGGGATGATATTACCTCGTAAGTTAATGACACCCTCGATGTTCTCCCCAGAGCGAGGCACTCTGGTAATATTCAGCAAACGTATTATTTCTTGTACAAAAAGTATATCAACTGCATATTCCTCATTGCCGAGTTTAAAGGCAACTACCTGCATCTCATTACCGTCTTGGAATTCATCAGTAGACTGAATATCAAAAACTTCCTGCATGATGCTCCCCCTTTCTAGAACAGAGTGGATATATCGAGAATCAAACGCACATTACCATCCCCGGCTACAATGGCTCCAGCAATACCGGGAATTCCAGCCAAGACCTTACCTAATGATTTAATGACAATTTCCTGTTGGCCGATTAAGGTATCAACCACTAAACCAACCTGTTTATCTCCTTTGCGAACTACGACCACATATAGTTCTTCCGATTGACTTTCTCCTGGTACTTCAAGTAAATTATCCAGGCGATATAGGGGCAGAACATTGCCTCTGAGCACCATCACTTCCTGGTTTTGAATCATTTTAATTTCTTCCTGGAGTAGTATGGTAGTCTCATTTACGGAGCTAAGTGGAATAGCGTA